>JANMIS010000347.1:0-7286 GCA_031375925.1 Synechococcales cyanobacterium OTE_70_concoct_197_sub | reverse complement strand
TGTAGATTTTGGCAGCGCCTTTGGGATTGAAAAGGTAAACAGCACTGCCTGCATTGTTTTGAATCTGGTTATTGTAAATCTGACCGCCTGCAATGTCGCCTTCAATCCGCAGCGCATCCGGCATTCCCGCAAACCCGTTTTTTTCAACAAGATTGTTGTGGATTTTGAAGCCGTGGGATTGGATAGAGGTGATGATGCCGCTGCCGTCGTGGTCTGCGATCGTATTTCCTCGAATCGTTACTCGGTTGCCATTAAAGACATAAACCCCAAACGCAGACTTCATAGGAGTTTGCATTCCCTGGGGCAAGCGTCCGAGCCAGTTGTTTTCAATAATAATATCCTGAGGAACCCGATCGGTTTCCAGCGTTTCAAGACGAGCATCAAGATTCGGCGTGGCGGTGATGAAAATATCCGCAGGCGGCTCGGTTGTGGTGCTGCGATGACGGGTCGTAAAACCTGCGATCGCTAGATTTTTCACCGTAACGCCACTGCTAGTAATGGTGAAGCCCCGATCGAGTTCCCCGCGATATTTATCTGTTTCGTTCTGATTTTCAGATTTGACTGTAGAGAGTTTCTCATCGGGGATGATAGCGATCGTTGGAGCCTCAATTGCACTGCTCGATTCTGTTGCAGTTATCGTAAAACCGCCCACTGAGTTTGCGACATTAAAGCTATTTGTTCCATCAATCACCAATCCTGTTTTAGTAATGTTGGGTAAAACCGATCGCAATCGAATTGTCGTTTGATCCGCAGGGATCTGAAATTCGATTCGCGAGACGGGCTGGCCCTTGTAGTTTTCGCCGCTCATAACAGGGCGGGAGACTTGGCGACGTTCCCGATCGCTTAAGTCTTCCATCCTCATCTGACCATTCACCAGCATAATGGCTTCGCGCAGGGTGATGACTTGATCTTTAGCAACCAGATCCTGATTGCTGTTGACCACTGCTCGGATGGGTCCGACAGGCTGGGTAGATTGAGCAGAGGCTTGGTTTGGGATTGCTAGGGCGATCGTTGCGGCCAATGCTAGGGGGAATTTAGGATTCATTACTTGGTTTCTCCAGACTTAACATCAGCCGATTGAGTAGGTGACGATTGGACCGCAGCCGATTGAGCAGCAGGTGTTGCAGGCGTTATTACAACCGTTTGAACCTTTTCAGATTCTTTTTGTTGTGGCGGTGCGACCTTTTGTAATCCAAACCCGTTAAACAGTTCATTGATTTTCACCGTCAGCCCAACATAAGGTCCGCTCGCCGTGCGGGAATTGAAGTCCCGATCGTTTGCTTGACCAAAGGCATACCCTGCCGATAGGCGAAGGTTAGGGGTTAGGTAATAGCCCGCTTCTATCGAGAGTCCAGTTTCACTGTAGCCAATACTGGGCTGGGCGATAAACCGCGCTTCCGCCGACAGATCCCAGCTATAGCTGAAGCGATAGGTTGCTCGAAATTGGCTAAGGGTGACGGTGCTGCTCCCTGCTAAGTCACTGGCTAAATAGGTTGTGCTATTGCGGAGCGCAAATTTCCCATACAGTTCCCACTGCCAGTTCGGAGCATAGATGGCTTCGAGAGCGAGAATGTGGTCCGTGGTTCCCGTTCCCGTCGCAAATAAAATGTTATTGGGAATGCTGGATGGATTTTGGCGGTATTCGTAACGCAATAGAGCATTGAATACATCACTGTGAGGATCGCGGTACGCCAGACCGAGTTTGAAGTCTGTCGTGGTCCCCAGTCCGACGATACCGACGTTAGCCGCACTCGCCTGCTGGAATCGCACCAATGCAGTGAGCGCGGGGGAAATCTTACCCGTTGCACCTGCCGAAATCACAGTATTGCTTCCCGAGGAGGACACCCGGTGGTCTAGTCGTGCATTAGCTTGGAATCGTGCGCTGTCGTTGTAGTTAATTCCAATGCTGTAACTGTCGCCACCTTGAAGTCCAAGGGAGAATGCACTTTGTCCCGGTGCAAAGGGTTGCAATGTTTGTAATCCTGTTGCAGTTTGGCCGGAGAAGTTACCAAGGACGTGTTCGTAAGCCAGATCAACTTGCAATCCAGGGGAAAGCTTAATGCCTTGCTTGATGCCGATCGCCCCTTGAGTACTCAGCCGTCCATCAGAGCCGCCTACAATGCCATAACGGGCACTCAGAGTTGTTTCTGGGAAGAGTTTGTAATCCCCGACTAGGCCCAAGCTCGTGGTGTTTTGGCCAGCGTATTGACCACTGGTGAAAAATTGCTGAGCCAGTTGCACATTGATTCCCGGCATCACTTGCCAATCTAGTCCTAAAAGGGTGCGATCGGGATAAAACGCATCATTTTTATTAGATAGCGTCGTCTCATTTTGAGCGACGAAGTTGAGTTTTGAAGTAATCGGCAGTGCAAAGCGAGTGCGCAGTTGATCCGAACTGCCGTTGTTGGATGGCGAGACTCGATCGGTTCGATCGCGATGCAACCAATCGACTGTCAGGTTTGCACTACCAATCTTTTGTTGAACCCCGGCGCTAATCGTCGTGAGATCATTATCAAGCCGCGTTCCTGGCAGCGCCTCTTGACGAGGATTCAGTAAATCAAACGTCGTTTGCAAGATCTGGGGTGCCGTACCGCGATTGGTTTCACGATCGTATTTCACATTCACATTAGTCTGCTCACCCACCTTGGCTGTGACCTGCGCACCATAGCGGGTTTGACCTGGCGTAAAGCTCACCGTCGCATTGTTGGCAAATCCCGGATCGGTGCTGCGGTAGTAGGCGCGGCCTGTAATGCCATTCGCAATTTCGCCATTCGCTTCGACGCGAAAAGCACTACCAGAAGTTTGACCCAAAATGTCAGCGAATTGGTTCGATCGGGCATATTCTGCGATGATCGAGCCTTTGGTCCCCAAGGGGAACATCGCATCAATACCGTACAACTCGAAGTTGCGAACACCTTGACCTTCTTTCCAATATGTTGCACCGAGCCAGCTTTCTTGACCTTGAGTGCGAGAGAGATGGTAACGAGCGCGAGCAGCATAGATTTTGTTATCGGCGCTCGCTTGCTCGTACTGATAAGTGGTAACAATCCGGCGAACTAGAGGCGTTCCGTCCGTTCCAATGTCTGTGCGGAGTACAGGTTTGCGAAACAGTAACGTGCCTCGACTGTAATCCACTTCGTAATCGGGACCACGAGTTAATCGCGATCGTTCAATGACTGTTCCAGGACGATTGAGTTCTTCGGTCTCAATGTAGACTTCTTCGCTACCTTCGATCATTAATCTGCGAGAGACGAAGTAGTAACCGCCCGTCCCGTCCGGCGCAATGGTGTCGCGTTGATAGCCTTGGACGTTATTGGCGTACAAACCCGAGATCTGTAAGTTGCCGATGTTGTAGTTTCCTTTTAGGCCATGCAACTGACGAGAAACCGACGTATATTCTTGCGATCGAGTCGCAAATTCATCCGTGTTGTAGTCGCCCCACATGGCATAGTCAGACCCAGCCCCTTGAATGCGGGATGTCTTCTCTAGTTTGATATATAAACTGTCGATGGAGGGGGTTAGAATATCAGACCGAGAACTATCGCCGTAGACTGGATACTGCGTTTCACAGGCTTGTTGGGTGCGGAATAAGCTCGTGGTATTGTCACAGGTTTTGTTTAATGGACGATCGCTGTTATAGGCACCTGTGAACAACCATTCGCCGATTTTACCGCTAGCAAATACCGCAGCCTTCACATCAAGCTGGGTACCGTTGTTACGATCGATCGGCAAGAAATCCCGAAAGCTGCGATTGAAATTGGTGCCCCTTGCGCCGAGGCGAACGTCGATGACACCCGTTGCAATAGACGATCGGAGGTTGGTTTCAAATCCGACTGTTGTGTAGGCCGTCATGTCGGCGGAAGTCGCCAAGATATTGACAATTTTAGCTTCGAGGGACGATCGCAGCTTGGCTGTAAATTGACCGTTTTCGGCTTTGACCTGGAAGCCCGGTTGATCTGGATTGACATCAACGCCAATGAATTCACCTGCGTTGGCACTTAAGGTTACGATGCCATCTCGGTTCGATCGATTACCCGATGCATCTAGCATTTCACCTACAATAGTGGCAACCGATCGTCCATCCGCTGGAATTCGCGTTTCTTGAGACGTTACGCTCAGCTTTGTTGCAGCACCCCGAACTTGAACCAATGCGTTGGTTGAGCTAGTAATTGTTCCATTCGCATCTAACAAGTTTGCGGTAATAACGTTATCGCCTTCTTTGAGGATGACACCGTACCAGGTTTGAGTAATTTGCTTGGTGGTAGCATTGTTTTCAGTGCGACCCACCTGTTTGGCATCAACGGGCTGTCCGTTCACAATCAGCACAACTTTTTTATCAGCACTGAATTGCAACACAACGGTTACTGCGCGATCGTTCATCACCGATTGAGTCGTCGGAGATAGGATTTTAACTTCGTTGTTAGAAACTCGATCGGTGACGGTTGCAATTGGGGCTATGGGTGTATTGACGATTGGCAAAGCGATGGGTGTTTTCGTGGGAGCAACAACCGGACTCACCGGGGTTGGGGGGTTAGTATTTGCGCGGGCAGGGACGATCGCCACTAGCCCAAGCATCGACACCAAATTCAAAAGCAATAAATTAAGTCTCATTTCCCTGCCTCCTGAAATGCGGGTGTCACTGCAAAATTCATCCGCACTAATCCACTGGGGGCAAGATTTACCAATCTCGATTGGCTATTGCGCTCCTTAAATTTCCGGTTGGGCGCAAGGGTATAGCCCGGCAGACTGCTAAGGTCCAAAACACCGCTGCGATAACCGGGCTGCACATTCGCAACCGAGAACAATCCATTAGCATCTGTTGTAATCCGGTTACCATCATCCAAAATCACTACAGCGTTTGGAATTCCAGGCTCATTATTTTGCTGTTCCCCATCGAAGTTTTTGTCTTCAAAAACACGGCCAATAATTGTGCCACAGTCAGCCAAGATTCCCGGAGTAACACGCATTTTGTGGGTCGCGGGACCATCCTTAACAGGCTGGTTATTGTCTGTTCTTAAACCTGCCACCGACGCGAGGTTCATCCCATTTCCTCGGACTGCATCCGGAGTTAATACTGCTCCGTAAGCAATATTTAACGTCTGACGGGTTGTGCTGCTAGTCGAAGCTGGAAGATTGACATTGGGCAACGTGAAGAGAACGCTGTTGTTTCCAGTCAGGGAAGCGACGATCGGCTGATTGATTCCTAAAAATTCTGCCCGAGCAGAACCCTCAACAAATTTAAATCCAACGGGAAGGTTATCAGTAACTTTTAAATCTTTGACAGGTGCGCTTGCTAAATTACGAACCGATAGACGATAGATAGCAATATCACCCGGAGAAGCACTGGCCCGATCGCCTGATTTAATAATTTGAATTTCTTGAGCTTGACAAACACCCGTCATAAGGTCAAATACTGCCAAACTTAGGGATGTCGTCTCTGCATCATTAATATTAATTGTTCCTGTAGTGGTTGACTGACCATTACTCGCCGCCAGTGGCTTTCCATCTAGGGAAGTTGCAGTGTAGGCCACTATGTTGCCAACTCTCCCGCCGATCACGATACGAATGCGTCGAGGCGAATAGACAGAACCAGGCGGCGTATTCACAACTAGAATGTAAGCCCGACCCCTATCCAGTTGTCCTTTACTGGGGTCCAATAGGAAGTTGTAGGCTCCTTGAGTTCCATCCGTGAGGGCATAAGGATTATTGTTTTCAACGTTGGGCTGGATTCCGATCGAGATTCCGTTGTTTGGGATATCAGGAAGTTCGCTACGAGTCAGAGGTGTAAGGCGACCAATGCTAGCCCCAGTAGGATCTGACGGGTCTGCGTCATAGAAAGCGACTGTAAAGCCACTGTAGTTGGGCAAAGTCTCACCTGCACAACCGACAACGCGACCCAGTGGATCAATTAAGCGATCGAAACTTTCCTCAATTCTTGCAGTCTTCCCCCGATATTCCATGGGTGGATCAGTATATCCAGACTGTGGCACCACGCCATAGGAATACTCGGCCTGATTAGAAAGATCAATTCGCGTGGGGGACGGTTTATCCTGGGCGATCGCACTAGCAGACAGACCGAGAAGCAGCAGCGAGAGTGTCGTCACTCCTACAGCCGTCATCGAAAACAGCGATCGTGCTGTTGTTAAAGATAACGGTTGTAATCGTGATCGCGATCGGGGTAATGAAGATTTCAGCACTGGGGAAGACATGATTTTCAGTAACTCGCTCGAAGAAAAAGCATTAATACAACAAAGCTGCGGGATAAAAGTTTGATAGTGTAGCTAGATTAAAATTTGGAATGCATTCTCTACACAATCTATGTTGGTTTAGAGAATGCATCCATTCCACTAGTGTCTATCGAATACGCACTTGATAGAAAGCAGAAACGTTTGCACCGGGTTCGATCGCATTCTGAAACTTCCAACGCACATGAGTGTAGGATTCAGCAGGCGCAGGACGGCTTTCCGTTGTACCATCCGCACGCTTTGTCATAATCATGGGTTGAGCACTGTAGGTTTTACCTTTATCAATGCTGAAGGTGATTTGAGCATTTCCTGTTGCAGACTGAGCGACGTAAGTAGTGCGACTCGGAATCACCTGCGTCAAAGTGAAGTTGTTCGCAACTGCCTTACCTTGATTTTTTCCCTTGAGGTTGTAGCGCAGCACATCGCCGGGACGTGCATTATCAATACTTCCGCTCTGCCAAGATTCACCATCACGCCGCTCTACCGCCAAGTTAAGTTTGACATCGGGACGTTGGGCATTTTGTGCGATCGCAACAGTCGCATCAAACATCTGACCTAATACAGGAATTTGGTGCATTGGAGCCATGAGTGCGATGGCACCTGTAGTCACCGTAAGCAATACAAAGCGTTTCGTAGTTGTAGAAAATCTATTCACGGAAAGTACCTCTGGGGATGAAGAATTTAGAATGCTGAATTAAAGATGTGGAAAGAAGAATGGAGAATAGAGAGTTTAAATTCTCCGTTCTCCATTCTTCTTTCCTTAATTGATTTTGCGTCGGAAGATGAAGACGCCTTGATCCTGAGGCTGGATGATCACACCAGGTTTGTGAACATACTGGGTTACGTCAGTTGTTGCCGTGGTTCCGGTTTGTTCACCACTTGGGGAGTAAGTCACACTTCCAGGTCCCCCGTAGGTAACAGAGACTGAACCCATTTTGTGGCTAGTATCAATCAAGCCGTTACCATCGCTATCTTTTGCCCAAGAGTTGCCACCAGGTAAGCCATTATTAGTGCCTTCCTCAGTAATCGCGATGTTTTTAG
>JANMIS010000269.1:0-1762 GCA_031375925.1 Synechococcales cyanobacterium OTE_70_concoct_197_sub | reverse complement strand
ATCGCGAGCGAATTGCGTTTGGACGACGGGACCATTTGGAAAAATGTCACGACCGAGGGTAAATCGAAAGTCGCGGAAACGTTGGAAGAGTTTCGATCTAACTATCGCTACAACTATATGGACGCGAATGTGCGTCGATTGAATGCCGAGGTCCCAACATTTGTTCAGTGGGACGACCATGAAACGCTAAACAATTGGTACCCGAGCGAACAACTGACAGATGATCGCTACAAGGTCAAGAGCGTAGCGGTTCTGTCAGCGCGAGCACGACAAGCGTTCCTCGACTACTTGCCAATCCACGCTTCCACGGACGGCTTGTCGCGCATCTATCGCACCATCCCTTATGGTCCACTTCTTGAAGTCTTCTTTTTGGATCTGCGCTCCTATCGTGGAGCCAACTCGCCGAATCGGCAAACCGAAGCGAGCGACGCCACGGCTTTCATGGGCAAACAGCAGTTGCAGTGGCTCAAGTCCAAACTAAAGGCTAGTCAAGCGACATGGAAAGCGATCTGTTGCGATATGCCGATTGGCTTGTTAGTTCGAGACGGCAAGGAGGATTTCGAGAACGGGGCCAACGGCGACGGTCCAGCCCTCGGACGGGAGTTGGAGATTGCGGAACTTCTTCGTTTCATCAAAGCCAACCAGATCAAGAACACGGTTTGGTTTACAGCCGACGTTCACTATGCAGCATCGCATTACTACAATCCTGAGCGGGCAGTCTTCAAGGACTTCGATCCATTTTGGGAGTTCGTGAGTGGTCCGCTGCATGCGGGGACCTTTGGTCCGGGCGAGTTCGACAACACCTTTGGCCCCCAGTTGAAATTCAAGAGTATTCCAGAAGGGATGAAGGGGAATCGGCCCCCCTCTGAGGGGTTCCAGTTTTTTGGTTTGGTAAAAATTGACGCAAAATCACGTGCGATGACGGTGACGCATTTCAACGCCGCGGGCAAGAATTTGTGGAGCATCGATTTGCCGCCTGGGTAGAGCGGATGGGAAACGACGCCTTGGCTGATAAAACCTGCGGATTTCGGCGCATTCGCGGGCGGAAAGGTAGAATCCCGGAAAAAGAGGCCGAATCGGCTTGCCCAGCCGCATGGCTAGGATATGCTTTTGGACGGCGTTTATCTGGAGGGTAGGCGATTGGCTAGCGGCTTCATTGGAAATGAAGTGCCCCGTAAGGGGTTGCGGGTTCGATCCCCGTGCCCTCCGCTTGGACAGTTTGCGACAACAAGGGACACTTGACGCCAATTCCGCTTGTTTTCTTGGTGGTTCTACGACAGAACCTTCGCCCGCTGTGACAGTGGATGACGCAGAATTTTCCCCAACGCGGCCGGAAATGCAGCGCCCGTGCAGCTGTTTCTGTTACCGGCGGTACTAGCTTCGCAGTCGGAGGACTGCGCCTGATCTTGAATTCCAATGTGCGTGGATCGGATCTTCACATAGACGGTAACGCGGAGATCCCAGAAAATCCCTGGGCACCGCAACCACCACCGCAAAACTATACCTGGCCTAAATCTCGGAGAGATTACAGAAAGTAGCCGTGGGTTGAGCGAAGCGACACCCACGGAAACGTTGTTCTCATGGCGTTCGATCCTGAAGGGATCGTAGATCGGAGCGGGTTGAACTCCGTCGGCCTGGAAATATTTGATATCTTGCATCCCTTAAGGATGCTTGCGATTTCCTAGATCGCTATCTACCCGGTGGTGTCGTCGCTTTTCTCCTCAACCACCGGCTAATATCTTCCAAGCCTTCGGCTTGGACC
>JANMIS010000259.1:0-7501 GCA_031375925.1 Synechococcales cyanobacterium OTE_70_concoct_197_sub | reverse complement strand
CGGAGTCTTTGCTTGGTTGGATCAGCTATGGGATTTGGCCGAAAGTCCGAATCTAAGTGGTGTGGCGATACGATCGTTGTTGTTTGATAAATACGACAGGACCAAGGGAATTGTGGGTAAAGTCATTCAGATGATGAATGGTTTGGGGAATGATAATAGCGATCAGAATGATGCTCAGTTACTGGAAATGGCGGAGGGATTGTTACGATCAGCCCTTCAAGTGGATTCATTGAAAACAGATTTACAGTCGGTTGAAGTAGTTCAGGAATTGCTTCAGTTGGGGTATGAGATTGTTAAGGTGAATCCCACTACGACTGCGGATAATGCGACGGAGGTGAGTACGTGGATTGAGACGATTTTTGAAAAGGGGGACGAACGATCGGCTGCTGCCGGGTTAAGTGAGTTTATTGGGAGAGTGACAACAAGAGCAGAACGAATTAAAACCATTCAGTTTGCAGGGCAGCTTATGAAAGCAGCGGAAGGAATTCTGGATTCTGGAGCCAAATCACAAGTACAACGATCGGATACCCTAAGCGAACTCGTAAATCTTGGAGGAGCGTATGCCGCCTTAAATCCCAATGAAGGACCATCTATGGATTCAGACCCTAATAAGATGTTTTTGAAAACATTATGGGGAGAGTTTTTACATCAAAAAGCATTCAGTTGGGCATCCGAACAGTTAGAAAGTATTATTCTTGCATTCAATACGCCATCCTCTCTTACTGAAGCAATCCGATATGAGAGAAATGCATTTAGACAAATCCAAGATATTCGGCTTGGACGTAATACGCTAACTTTGGATACGCCATCTAGTATTCAGGAGATTTTTATTGCAGAAGCATCTGGGAGCGAAAGTGGATGGAGTATACTCAATCGTGGCATTCCGAGTAATATTTTGGTTGCCAGCTCAGAATCTATTCTTTTTGCAAAACATATTTCTGCTGGACCTTGGAATCCACCTGGAAACCAGGCAATCCCTATGTATATTGGGAATGAAGCACATAAAGGAATTGCGGCATACTATAAATCAATGCGTCCCAGCAACGAACAAGAATTAATTTATACGAATTATCAGTCTATCGGTGTGATCTTAGAAAGCCTAAGCAGACGAAGATTTCCAGTTAGTTTCCAAAATATTTCGCCACAGGAAGCAGCTTCTAAGCCTGATATTACCAACATTTTAGCAAGGCAAATTTACGAAATCAAGCCTAAGGGTTCCGAAGCACAGGGTGCTGCCGAAGTAGGACAATATCGAACTGCTCTGCGAAAAGGTGGCGTCGATATCGACTTTGGAGCCACTAATGAAGCAGCGGCTATTGGCGTTATCCCTGCTCCTGATGGACACTTTGTCTTTGCTCCAAGCCAGCGAGGGGTGATTCTTTACAGACGTTTTAAGGGTGATTATAATGAGCAAGCTGCTGAAAGCAAAAGTGGATTGCAGGGATGGGAATTAATCTGGTTTCTACTTTTAGGCGGCGTGCTCTCGCAGCAAAGACCTACAGGCAATCCAAGGTATGGTAATTAAATAATTAATTGAAAAATTTATATGCTGATTCCAGAAATATTTCACGGAGACTATAAAGACACAAAGCGTCAAGTGAGTGGTCTTCTAAAGAAAATTATCCGAGGTGGCCAAAATGCTAGCATAAAGGAGCTGGTCTCAAACTTGGCCATGCTAGACACAAATGATAACTCAGATCTCATTATCACAGATAGAGGCCAGATGCCTGCTAGTAATCAAATGCCTTGTTTTATGATATTTATGTTGGCACAAGAAGTCTCGTTAGCTGGGTATTCCGATGACTTGCCAAACGAGTATCGACCTTCACAATATAAGAAAAAGCCGCTTTCTGTTGAACAAGAAGAATCGTTATTCTTTGAACTTATTAAACAACCTTGGGGATTACTCTCTGTAATCAGTGAGCATGGAATATGCTTAGGCTATCCTTTCACAGAGGATTTGCAACATCAATGGAAAGACATTCATTGTAAAATGTTCATGGAGGAGTTGTTTCTGCAATGGAATACTTTAGAAGAAGTTGGAAATCGATACATTAATACGTGGAACATGCTGAGAGGAAGCAGTGAGAATGGTCCACTCACATCAACGAGTAATATGCTAGCAGGGATTTTTTGTAACTTGGGGTTGGAGGAGAGTGAAGTAAAAAGCTTATTGCTACGTCAAGAAGTTCCTCAGCTAATTCATAAAGTCAAGAAATCAGCCGGATGGCTCTAAGATCTATTGGTATCAGTATTAGGCAATTAAGACAATAAAAATTTTGGCAGCGATCGGAATGATGCTCAATTATTAGGGATGGCAGAAGGGTTGTTGCGATCGGCCCTTCAAGTCGATTCATTAAAAACAGATTTACAGTCGGTTGAAGTGGTTCAGGAATTGCTTCAGCTGGGGTATGAAATCGTGAAGGTGAATCCAACCACGACAGCAGATAATGCGACAGAGGTGAGTACTTGGATTGAGACTATTTTGGAGAAGGGGGACGATCGGATTTTTCGCTCGGCGTTATGCGGTGTTGAAGCCTGTGTCATCTTCGCAATATGGGGGTGAAGGTGGCGCTTATAAGAATAGACCTCTTGCGTGAATCAGGGGTAAGCGACAAGCTCAAAATTAAGAATGGCAGAAATGAGGTTAAATCTTAGGCCAAAACGTTTGCGGCGATTGCGGTAGCGTTCCCCTAAAATCCGAAATATTTTAAGTCGGCGATTCACATGTTCAACGACAATTCTCAGCCCTGCTAAGGAACGATTGTGTTGACGCTCAGACTCGTCTAACTTTCCCTGGCGAGGCTTTTTTGTCGGAAGACAACTACAAGGATGCAGTTTGGCAAGTCCCTGATAGCCCTTATCCGCCAAACATAACTGGTCAGGTAACATCGGTAAGCGCTCTGATTTAAACAATCGGAAATCATGGATAGTCCCTTTTCCAAAAGCAGTACAAATTATTTGTCCTGTCTCTTGATTTACGACGACTTGTGCTTTTAACGTATGGTGCTTTTTCTTACCGCTGTAGTAGGCTCGCTGTTTTTTTTGGACGCTCAATGGGACTCTCCGTCGCATCCACCACCATGACTGGATAACTATCAGCCTGTTGATAAAGTTGTTTTTTACCGGGTAATCGAAATTTGCCAGAGTCCATCAGCACTCTTTCTACTTTGCGAATAAGTCGGCAGACGGCTGACTCACTCATATTCCAGCTTGTCCCAATATGAAATTGAGTTCGATATTCTCTCCAATATTCCAGGACTACGAGTAACTGGTCTTCGACACTGAGTTTACACTGCCCACCCCTTTTTCCCTTACGATCCAAATGAGGCGCTAGGATTTCAACCATCTGATTAAAGGTCTCTACCTGCACCCCACATCTTCTTTTGAAGGCTTCCGGTTTTAGCTGCTTGAGTTGTTGGTAAATCATTACTCCTCTCCCTCTGCTCCTCTCCCTACTCCTCTACATTTACTTCAAGTCACCTATTCACGCAAGAGGTCTAATCCAGAGTCCTCCCCGATCGGTTTCCCTAAACAAACGATTTCTTCTCTATCCATGGGAAGAACTGTCTCTCTTTTTTGATTGTTATCCATTGTCGTTTCGACAGATCCACCCTGGTTAATTTGATCATTAATTAGAAGGGGTGGATCTTTATCCTGTCTACGTTTAAGGATAATTGTGAGACGAGTGAGATGTTCGTCTTGAAGTGCATAGGTGCTGCGACGACGAAAGCGTTTGGTTTTGAGTCCTAAGGTGCTGAGGATGGTTCCGAAGATTTGCTGGTCTGCCATGTTCTCAAGTTTGGAATAGCCGAAGGCGATTTTGAAGGCGGCGGTATTATCGCGCATGAAGGTGGCGATCGTAGCGATGTCTTCGCTTCGCCATTCTTCGAGTTCACGATGGACGAGTTTGCGAACCAGGTTGGCTGCGCCGGAGATTTCGAGAAGATAGGATTTTGCAGCATCTGTTTTCCAGTCTTGGGGAGTGGCGGGACTTGTTTCGAGACTGCGGCGGGTGCGATCGATTGCTCTGTCTGGGTGAAGGATCATTTCGAGTAATGTGATTTGGCGACGAGTGCGGCCATGGTCATCGAAGAGGATGTCGGTGGTGGTGATGGTCTGTTCGAGACGGTAGAAGAGGTCGATGTGATAACGCTCTAGGCTGAGAATTTCTTCTGGTGAATAGGCTGTTTTTTGGGCAATCAAAATCTTTGCTTGGTCTTCAGTGAGAATTGGAGCATTTTGGATGGCGATCGATCGTATTTTTTCTTGTTCTTGGTTTGCGGCTTTGAATTGTGCGGCGACGGTTTGGGCTTCAGTGTGGCTGATGCTGGGTTTGTCGAGAATTACATTTTTCCCTTCGTGGCGTAGTAGTGCGATGACGCTTTCGCGTAGATTTTTCATGCCTCGGTTCCGTTGGCTTTCGATGGCAGAAAACATTTTAAGGTTTCGCCCATTCCAATCAACTGAATCACTTTGGTCTATTGCGTCAGGGGTGAGCTGGTGGCGAACCAGTCGGGCAGAGGCCGTGGTGATGGATTTAAATTCGCGGAGAAATTCTTTGGGATTGGTGGCTTTGCTGTGTCGGCTGTAGGCTCGGCCTTGGGGGGCGAGATGGAGAAATCGCGGGACATGGGTATCCCGAATCCGATCGCAGGCTTGGGCGATCGCTTCAACTGTAATGCTGCCCCCGAAGTAAAAGCCCCAGAAGGAGTCGATCGTCTCTGTACAGTGTTCGATGCTAAAGCCTTGGGTGATGGATGGGGAACTGATAATGAATTTGTAGCCGAGTCGGATGAGTTCAGGTAAGGATTTTCCGCCGCTTTGGATGAATTTGCTTTGGAGTTCGCCGCTACTGGTTTCGGCGTTGATCAGTAGACATTTGTGGCCTTGCTCTTCTAGAAATTTAGCTAGGGTTTGGCCGAAGGCTTTGGAGTCGGAATTTAGGACAATGAGTTGGTTGGGTTCTAGGACGGACGATCGTTCGATGAGGCTGGCGAGGGCGATATGTTTGCTGCCGTCGAGGATGTGGGTGTCGTAGGGGAGGGCTTTTAGGGTGGATTGGACGAGGTACGCTCGTTCTCCTCGGATGTCTTCGAGGAATTTTAGGGCTTCTTCGGTGAGGTCGGCATCGGCGACGATGACCAGTCGAGCCGTTTGGACGCGCCGAATAAATTCGCTAATCAGAAGGACGCGGCTACCGTTTTTATTGGTGAGGGATGAGCTGAGAAGGCAGTTGAGAATGCTAGTGTACTCGTCCAGGACGAGAATTTCGGGGTCGAAGGAACTGACCTTAAGTAAGGAATGTAAGCACGACGTAATCCCTTGAGCTGGAGCGCCGTCGTTCAGTAAGATGTCGCCGACTTGGTCGCCATCGTTGAGGAAGACGCCCCCAAAGCGATCGGCTTGATGTCGTGCGAGGGATTGAAGTGGGGTGAGCGAGAGCCAGAGAGTCCCTGCGAGTAGGGGATGGATGGCCTTTGTCTTTCCGGTGCCTTTACCACCGTTGAAGGCGAGGATTCCAGATTTTGGGAGTCGGTCGAGGGGGATGGTGCTGAATTCTTGGTCGCCGATCGAGAGATTAGGTTTGCGTTGGATCCGGTTGTTGACACGGTTGAGAAGTTGCCATTGGAGAAGGGGTAGGGCGTTGGTTTTGGCCTGGTGCCAAGCTTCGACTCCGGCGGAGACAATTAGGTCATCGATGCCTTTTTGGTTGCCCGTATTGAGCCAGGTGGCGACGCGGACAGTTTGGCTAAATGCCTTTTGAGCAGAGAGGGTTTGAGCCTTGGCGGTGTTGGTCTGGGCCAGGACATTACCAAATTTGGTGAGGGCACGATCGACTTTTTGGCGGGTGCTGAGTTCCGTGTCTTGGTCGAAGGCGAGGGTCCAGGGGCGATCGGGATGGGTAAAGGGTAGTAAGTCCGAGATGAGTTCTGGTTTTTCCAGTGGGATCGCTTCTCCGGCGATTTTGACGGTGCTGTGATAGCCGCCGTTGATGCCATAGAGGGCGATCGCGATTTCTCCTTGGCTGAGAAGTGCGAGGGCTTTTTTACCGCCTTCGGTAATGGTGATATTGACCTGGGGTAAGCTGGCGACCCAGTTCCAGAAGCTCCGATCGTCTCCGGATTGGCTGACGAGTTCAGTTTGTCCGTTGGCGTGGGCTTCGATGACCCAGGTGGGGAGAAATTCTGTGAGTTGTTGTTTTTCGGCAATGTAGATCCAGAGGGAAATGGGGACTGCGGGGAGAAAAGCGCGGGAGCCGTTGCCGATCGGGGTTTCGTATTTGCGGGGCGTGCCTTTTTTGCGATCGGTTTTGGGATCGGAGAGTTTAGCCTGCCAGGTGGATCCGTCTTCGTTAAGGAAGAGGGCGGCGTGAAGGGTGGCTCTAGCCTGCTGACCAAAGCGAGTGAAGTTCCAATTCAGGGCGTCATGGATGGGACTTGCAACGTCGGATCCATTAATTTCGAGGTCGCTAACTATTTTTATGGCTGAGGAATATAGGGGTGGAGCGATCGCGCTGCCCTCGATACACTCCCGATCGAGGCGTAATTTGAAATCTTCTAGGGAAAGAGAAGAAGAATTTGAAAGAATTCTAAAATTTTCTGAAAAAATCTGTTGCGGCTGAACATCTCCAAAAATGGGAGACGTAAAACTGTCGAAATCCTTATGGGACATGACTTTGGTTCCTATGAATAGTGGTAGGAACCGAGAGTAAAGCCAAGAACCCAACTAAATCTTTTGACATAAAGACATGTCAAAGTAGGACTTGCTGATGTTTACACCACAAGAATGTGGCATATAATTAGAGCAAGAAATTTTCAATTGGTTATCGGATCAGCAAGAAGGCTTTTTGGTTTAGTTGCGCTCTTAGCTTGCTCCCGGTTATTGCTCGAACCTCATCTGTCGTTACACGACTAGGGGGTTCAAATTTTTTTATGGGGCCTTTTTTTCATAGCTGGCTAGATAAGCCTTGATGAAATCAGTCACTTCCTCCTTCATGATCAAGAATGCGACGCCTTTACCAGTGATGGCAAAACGTTCAACTAATCCTACCGTAGAGTCGAGATGTTGGCGATGTCTGTTTAGAGCGGTTGGTTCCCAAAGGACAAGAACTTTAGCTAGCGGGAGATTTCGGATTTCTCTAGACGACAGTCCGAACATCAGACGATTTTTATTCATCCACATTGTGTATCTCCCGAGTTCGCTTAATGGACAAGGGAGCCAGATTCGCATTCCTTTGTCAGGGCGCTTGAAGTAGAGCATTTTTCGTTCTGGTTGGTATACAACTTGTCCTTTGCCTTTAGAACGGATAGAGATGACGAGATGCGCTGTTTGAGGGAACTGAACGAAGAGGTCGATCGGATTTCCTTCTGGTTGAGCGACGGTGGGGAAGATTCTGATTCCTGATGGAAGCCCTCCTAACCGAGTTTGAACCATCAGGAATCAGAATCTTCCCCACCGTCGCTCAACCAGAAGGAAATCCGATCGACCTCTTCGTTCA
>JANMIS010000234.1:0-5368 GCA_031375925.1 Synechococcales cyanobacterium OTE_70_concoct_197_sub | reverse complement strand
CGTCAGGAATCATCACAACCTCCTTTAAATATCGCAATCGTTCAATCTGTGAAATCAGTCAAAACTTTGTCAAAATAGTATTTAGCTAAAAAAAGAGGCAATATGGACTGGTTTTCTACCCTAACAGGAATCGGATTAGGACTCCTACTCATTGTATGGCGCGGCAACCCAAAACCCAGTCCCGCCCCAACCTCCAAAGCTGAACCCGAGCCAACCGATCGACACCTTCAAGCCGCCTATTATGCCGCATTAGATCTCGCCCAATTCAAAAGCAGTTTCCTCTCTCGCACCTCCCACGAACTACGATCGCCCCTCAACGCACTAATCAGCAGCCTACAAATGATCGAAGCAGGACTCTGCGACGACCCCGAAGAAGAAAAAGAATACGTTGGTCTTGCCCACGACGGCGCAATGAAATTCATTGGGATGCTAGACGAAGTTTTAAAAGTCTCAAAACTCCAATCCGGTCGCCTCGATCTCACCACCCAAGAAGTAGATCTCGCGATCGTTCTTCAAGAGGTCTACTTCATCACCCGTCACCTTGCCGCCAACCGCAACCTAAAACTTGAAATCCCCATGTTGGACAACGAGGTTTTGATCCAGGCAGACCCATTGTATTTACAGCAAGCTTTGACAATCTTGGTCAGTCGATCGATCGAAGCCATGGAAGAAGGCAGCATTGTCCTGACCTTTAACACCGAAGCACTGATGCTTAACACCAAAACGCCGATCGTCCTCACCCTAACTGCACCACTGCCCGCCGACCAATGGGAAGAAAGCCTAGCTGTTTTGAAGCGCCCCACCGCTCCGCTCCCCGAGCTACCCACCCTCAAACCCGGAGAAAAACCAACGATCCCCACAGAATTTAGTCCAGCGTTTCGACTGCTCCTAGCCCGAGAACTGCTCCTTCTGATGGGCATTTCCCTTTCAGTCCCCAACGAATCTATTCATTCCATAGAATGTCGATTTGAACGAGTGGGTTAAGGTGCTGTAACTGACGCGGAGATCACCGTATAATTATTGATAACAGTGAATAACGATCGCGATCGAAGGGGAACTAACTATCATGCCAATGATCGAAACCAAGACCGAACCCATGGTCATCAACATGGGACCGCACCATCCAGCCACCCACGGATGTTTTCGGCTCGTCGTCACACTGGATGGTGAAAACGTCATCGACTGTGAACCTGTCCTCGGCTACCTCCATCGAGGCATGGAAAAAATCGCCGAAAACCGCACCACCATCATGTACGTCCCCTACACCAGTCGTTGGGACTATTACGGCGGTATGTACAACGAAGCCATCACCGTCAACGCAGTCGAACAATTGGCCAAAATCCCCGTGCCCCGGCGAGCCAGCTATATTCGCGTCATCATGCTGGAACTTTGCCGTCTGGTCAATCATCTGCTGTGGCTAGGTCCGTTTATCACTGACCTCGGCGGTGGAACGCCCTTTTTCTATACCCTGCGGGAACGGGAAATGATTCTCGACCTATTTGAAGCGGCCACAGGCTACCGCATGGTCAACAACAACTATTTCCGAGTGGGCGGAGTCGCCGCAGATTTGCCCTACGGCTGGTTTGAAAAATGTGCGGACTTCTGCGAATACTTCATCCCCGCTCTTGATGAATACGAGAAACTGATCACTAATAACCCCATTTTCCGCCGTCGTCTCGAAGGCGTGGGCGTTCTGTCCCGCGAAGATGCCATCAACTACAGTTGCTCCGGTCCCATGCTGCGGGCTTCAGGCGTGAAGTGGGATCTGCGCAAAGTTGATCACTATGAGTGCTATGACGACTTCGACTGGGATGTTGCTTGGTCCACGGAAGGCGATTGCTTAGCGCGCTACACCGTGCGAGTTCAAGAAATGCGCGAATCGACCAAAATCATTAAGCAAGCGATCGCCTCCATCCCCGGTGGAGCTTATGAAAACCTCGAAGCTCAACGCATGATGGCGGGTCCTAAGTCTGAATGGGACGGTCCTGATTTCCAATATGTATCCAAAAAAATCGCGCCCACCTTCAAAATTCCTAAGGGCGAACATTACGTTCGTCTCGAAGCCGGACGTGGAGAGATGGGGATTTTCATTATGGGTGACGACAATATGTATCCTTGGCGTTTGAAGATTCGCCCTGCCGACTTCAATAATCTTCAGGCATTTCCCAAAATGGTCCAAGGCTTGAAGGTTGCGGATTTGTTCGTGACTTTGGGGAGCGTTGATGTGGTGATGGGATCGGTCGATCGCTAAAAGCCGATCAGAACCAGCAAACCATCCTTGCAAAAAACACTAAAGTTCCAATAGGCTCGGCCCCAAGGCTGAGCTTATTTTTTGTAGTAGTGGCTTGTAATCCTTAGCCCAATAACCCGCAAAGTAACGGATGTGCTTAAAATGAAACATTCTACTTAAAACCTTAACCTTACTGATTTGAGGCCGTAATTTTCCCACGATCGCACGAGTCTAGGCGATCCCCGGCCATACAGCATCCCAGCAACTCCCAGAAGATCCATCCATAAAGCCAAAAAAATCCGGAATCCTCAAATATAGTACAAGAATACTTCTTGCGTAAACTGTGAGACTAAGATTTAATCAAATTTGGCCAGGTTAACTTACAGTTTTAAAAACCCAAAGGGAGTGTGAGTCCGATCGTTCATGACCTTAATCAATTCTTGAACTATTCTTAAATCGTGTCTCAATATTCCTAGCTTTTCCAATATCTCGTGAATGATTCCTTGTCTAGGATAATGCACGGTATCTAATCCATTCATTTCAGGTGTTCAGCCGATCTATTTCAGCCATGCCCCACCAATGCTTCGTTTTGGGTTTGTATGACTGAACTGACATTGACCGTTACTTTTGGTATTTAGCGTTAAATGGATGTTTTTGATATCCGGCGGACTCGATTTGTCCGTCATGCTAAAGCTGTCGAAGTTTTCTTTTCCACCACCGTGTAAACATAGGGATCTCTCATGAAATATCAAGCGCAGTTGACTCCTTGGATCGTCTATCAAGTAGAGTCCGAATCTCTACGAAATCCAATCAATCGTTTCCGCCGCCGTAACGATGCCGACGCTTACATTAAGGCGCTCCAAAATGCCAAGCCTCAATGCAATTTTGTTGTGGCATTTGACTCTGAGAGCTTTGCGCGTCCAGCCAAGGTTGCAGAACCTGCTCTTGCGTAGTTTTACAAAAGGTCTAACAAATAGATGTATAAATTATCGTTTAGTTTTTTTCCCAAGGCTGTTGTTTAGCTTACGGTTTTGACTTTATTTTGAGCGATCGAATCTCGAACCAGTCAGGAAAAAATTAGGCAATGGGCAAGACTTGTATGTGGCGCAGATGATTATCGTAGGATAGTTGTTTACGCCATTTTTGTGGGTTATGTTCGGTGGCTGATATTTGCAGAGAGTGGAATGATGGCTGAATGGATATGGGATCAGGCAGGATCGACCGAAACCCGATCGTTCCTCTCTTTCGCGGAATTTATGGACCGTGCGCTGTATCATCCGACGCACGGTTACTATGTTACTCAAGCTCAAAATATTGGAGCGAGGGGTGATTTTTTTACCTCACCCCATTTAAGTCCGGCTTTTGGTGAATGCCTAGCTCGGCAGATTTTAGAATGTTGGGACATTTTAGGAAAACCTGATAGATTTGAAATTGTTGAAATGGGTGCGGGGCAAGGGATTTTAGCGGCTGATATTTTGAAAACGATCGCTCAAACTTCCCTAGACTGTTTTAATACGCTGAAATATCGAATTATTGAACGATCGTCCACTTTAAAGTTGGCGCAGCGTCAGCATTTAAACGCTCGATTGGTGCAGCATTTGGAAAAGAGAGCCGATTTAGTCACTTGGTGCAGTTGGGAAGACTTGGCAGCGGATTCCGTTCAGGGTTGCTTTATTTCTAATGAATTGGTGGATGCCTTTCCAGTGCATCAAGTGGTTTGGGTTAACCAACAGCTTCAGGAGGTTTATGTTAAATCTGAAAATAATCAAATTGTCGAATTTTTTGCACCCCTCTCCACTCCAAAAATTCAGGCGTATTTCGATCGGCTTAACCTCAAGTTTGACGCCTATCCCGATGGTTACCGCACCGAAGTTAATCTAAATGCGATCGACTGGATCAAAACCGTGGCCGATCGGCTTCATCGTGGGTATGTCCTGACGATCGACTATGGTTACAGCGCCGATCGGTACTACAGTCCGATGCGCAACGCAGGAACCTTACAGTGCTACCACCAGCATCAAGTCGCTTCAGACCCCTACGTCAACATTGGACTTCAGGACATCACAGCCCATGTAGACTTCACCACGTTAGAACGCTGCGGCAGCGAAGTGGGGTTAAGACCTGCGGGACTAACGACGCAGGCCTTTTTCTTGATGCTTTTGGGAATCGGCGATCGGATTGCAGCTCTAAGCCAAACTGAAACGCAAAACATCAAAGAGATTAACAATAGGCTTCAAACCCGAGAGGCACTCCACCGTCTGATCAATCCCATGGGACTGGGGAACTTTCAGGTGCTGATGCAGTCTAAGAGTTTAACGGATGTGGAAGAGAGTCGATCGCTTCAAGGCTTTACCCAACCTGCTCGAATTCATAATGTTGTGGGCTAGGCTTCGACTTCGCTCAGCCTACTAGATTCTGAGTTGAGGACTGAGTGGAGTCGTTCGCGCAGCGTTGCATTAGCAAAGTACGGCTGCAATGTCACCGCTCTCCAATCCATAAAAAATCGGCTTAAAGCAATGAGTGCTTCAAACCGATCGTTAAAGTTCCGATTCAGGCCCGTTTAGTAAAATCTTAATGTAATCGCGAGGAACGGGTCAGCCCCAGCAATAATCCAATGTCAAATTTCTAATGTCTTAGAAAATCCTAGCGGCCCATCACTTCCAACCGAATGGGAGCAACACCCGAATCCATCACACCAATCACCCGAGCAGCACCTGCCGAGAGGTCTAAGATTCGTCCGCCGTGGTAAGGACCCCGATCGTTAATCCGAACCAGAACTGTCCGTCCAGTATCTAGATTTGTCACCCGAACTTGGGTTCCCATCGGTAATGACGGATGAGCAGCAGTGAGCGCATTTTGGTTGAACACCTCACCACTAGCCGTGTAGTTTCCATCAAACCCAGGACCATACCAAGATGCCCAGCCTTGAGCAGAAGACAGCACACTACCAGACGATAACGATGTAGTCGCGATCACCGTTTTGGGCTTGCCATCCACTTGACTTACAGGAGATGCATCGCCCAAGAGACGGCGCAGTCTGTTCGTCACCTGCAAGGCATCCCGTTCTAGATTTTTACTGGTGTCAGGGGAGTAGGTCTGGGCATCGATCGTCACAACGTCACTCCGATCGGCCTTGAT
>JANMIS010000576.1:0-1911 GCA_031375925.1 Synechococcales cyanobacterium OTE_70_concoct_197_sub | reverse complement strand
TTACAACGCGTATGCAACTCCGCACTATAAGCACAAGTCAAAAATTGCAAGAGCAGCGGAAAAAGCAGTGCAACACTGGACTTGCGTTGACTGCTCGATTGAACATCTAGCCTTGGGCAAGATGACCTGACTCACTCATTTCCCTCGGCAAACGCGAGGGAATGTCTCCTAGCACCGCCGCTTCCGCGTCGAGGCAATCGCCAATGATGAGCTCCCTGCAAAATCACTTTGGAAGAGCGAGGTGTAAAACCATTCTGTCGCGTTGCCGAATTTAAAAGAAATACTAGATGGCTTGAACGCGTTGCTTCCGAGGATTGTTTGGGTGTGTGGTGGGATGGTAATTGGTTCCGCTTGTCGCAATGCTTAGCCGCGAGACCATTGTTTCCACGCACCCGATAAAAACAGAAAAGACAATCCTGCAAACACATACCATATGTAGGTTTGGTCACTTAAAGGTGTGGGTGTTGTCGTGGTTTTTAATTCGTCCAGTTGCATCCCGCGGACATGCTCTAACTCCGATTTCGTTTCGGAGTTTTCAACGTCCGCAGAACTCATTTCCGCAGAACTGTTTTTTTCCCCTAAAACACGACTCCCGTCCAACTCCTCCATGTCCGATTGCGGCGTCTCCGGTGTTTGAGCCGTCTGCGATGCTCGAAGGCTTGCCGCAACATAGCGATCCAACTCTTCGTTGCGGTCCAACCGTCCGGATGTTATCGTTGCCGATTGATAGATGGCCGTCAGTTCATCGCGAGTCTGCGAGTCTGGAGACCAGTAATTGAGCCGGATCGCTTCGAGCATACGTTCCGTAAGCTGCGACAACGCGACAGCATTGTCCGTTTCGAACCACTTTCTCGTGCCCAGGTTGTATTGATCTCGCAAGTACACGTCGTGCAGCGATTGCCACTGATCTTGGCGAATCGATTCCGGAGCAGTAACCTGCCATCCCCACAAAAACTGCGCCGCCTTGAGCACTTGAAGCGTCCCGCTATAACCCTCCTGTTGTTGAGCGCGTATCCACTGCGGATGCAAATAACGTGTATTCAGTTCCTTGGCAATTGAGACCGACGCGCGATCGACGATGATCTCTTGCTCGTCTCTTAGATTCTCAACGTACAAGTCGGGCGATCGGCCTGTCAAATGGCGAATGGTCAACGACAATCCGCCGAGATACTGGTAGGGATCGTCGCTGGTCATGACACCGTACGTGTTCGAGGTGCGCGATAAAATTGCTGCATCCACGGACGCCAATTGCATTGCAAAAAGACTGCGATTCGCGATCTCAACCTCCGCTTCCGAAAGCTGGGCCTCAGATTGAGCATGCCCCATGCGATCGAGAAAGAGTCTCGCCAAAGACGCTTCATTGTCGCTCCTCTTCGAGCTGAGCAAATCTGTCGCTTCTACACTATCCGACAGTCCCGTTCCATAAGTCCCCGATTCATTAGAGAATATACGGATCTTGGACATTCGCTTTGCGCTCTTCAAAGAAACGCCGTCGCTCACTAGTTTCGCTTCCACGATTGCTGCGTTTTCCGAAACGGCATTGCTTTCCTCAAGCTGTTGCGACGCAAGTTCGACCGCCTTATCCATCCAGCCCATCAGCAATGGAAACTGATCACGATAGGATCCGGTGACACTCAAAAGGAGGTCGATACGAGGTCGTTGCAGTTCGCCTTTCGAAATTATCTCGATACCCGTGACTCGACCTGCTTCACCCCAAACCGGACGAATGCCCATTGCATAGAGCACTTGCGATTCCATTACTCCTTGGTGGCGAATCGTCTCACCAGCCCACAAGGAGTACGCCACCTTGGTCGGCGATCTTCCTTCGTGGGTTTTTCGATAATCCTCGATCCATCGATCCATAGCTACGATACCGATCTCCCAAGCTTGCTTGGTTGGGACTCGGCTCGG
>JANMIS010000195.1:0-2519 GCA_031375925.1 Synechococcales cyanobacterium OTE_70_concoct_197_sub | reverse complement strand
ATCAACACCTACTCGCTCGGGATGAGGCAGCGTTGCAAGCTGGCACAAGCGATTGCGACCGAGCCTGAACTCTTAATCCTGGACGAACCGTTCAATGGATTGGACCCAGTCGGAAGGCACGAAATGACAGAGCTATTGATTGATTGGGCCAATCGAGGTCGTAGCTTGTTGCTTGCTAGCCATGTTTTGCATGAGGTTGAACAAGTGACCGATTCGTTCATTTTGATTTATGGCGGCAGACTGTTGGCATCAGGAACCGCAGGCGAGTTACGGGGAATGCTAGCGGACTTACCTCAAGAACTCTCCATTGTTAGCCCTCAGGTTCGAGAGTTAGCCGCCAGACTTGCAAACGAAGAATGGGTTGAATCGTTAAGGATTGACCACGAATCGAATCGAGCGATTGTCGCTGTACATCAACCACTTGAGCTGTATGCAGCACTAGCCAAATGGTCCGACGACGGTATTCAGATTGATCAATTGTTGGGTTCCGATGGAGACATGCAATCCTTGTTTAAACTGCTAGTCTCACGCCACCGAGGAAGTCGAGCGAAGATCGCTTCGGGTAGATCGTGAGCATATAAACTTAGGAAAAAGGCTTTTTAGCAATCGACAATTTGCTCCCAAATCTAAGAGACCGTTCGTACCGTTCTCTTCTCACGTGCGCTAATGACCGCCGTGTCGACTATTTGCTGCCCGATTCGACTGATCTCGAGCGACAACGGACCTGTGATCGGTTCGCCTGTCTCCAGACAATGGATGAAATATTGCACTGGATTCTGATAGGGTGGAACTAGCGTATCGACGGGAATCGCGTGTGCCTCAAGGCGTTGGCGCGTTTGAACGGTGATCGTCTTCTCGTAGTCGTAGCTGCTGATAGTACCATCGGTGCCGATCAACTCGAAACCGCATTTGGGCTGTGTTTGAGTGACCCATGGATCCGTGAATGTGCCCCATCGCGTCTCGATTTTGGACAGACCAGTTTCGTATCGAGCGATGGTTATGCTATGTTCGTCAACTTCGATTCCCGGAGTTTCGTTCACAACCGTAGTGACTTCGATCGGAACTTTTCCTTGGTGATACCAAGTTCCCAGAGTCGAACCATATCCCATGTAATCCAATAACGATCCGCCGCCGTGTGATTTTTTATAAAACCAACTCTCTGGTTTCTTGGCTTGAACCTCTGCCTCGGTAACTTCAACTTTATCGGCAAGATGATAGAGCGGGCCACGGTTTCCTCCATAATGCCGCACTTCAATGACGTCTCCAATGACTCCTTCGTCGATCAACCGTTTGGCGGTTTGATGCGCCGGAACCCAAACGAGCGGCCAATTGATAACCAGCTTTTTCCCAGATGCCTTAACGGCATTAATCATTCTGTCCGATTCCGCGAGTGACGCGGCAAATGGCTTCTCAACCAATATATGAACGTGGTAAGGCGCAACACGTTCCACCCAATCGGCATGTTTGGCGGTTGCTGGGCAAAGGATAACCAAGTCGGGCTTGGACTCCTCAAGACATTGGCGATAATCCGTAAAAATGCGATGGCTAGGAATATTAAAGTTCATAGCAGCCGAGCGCATTCGATCCGGCTGATCATCGCAAATCCCCACAATCTCAGCCGTCGGATGCTCAAAGGCGTACCTCAGCAAGTCACCCATGTGAAAATGGTCGAAGTTGATACCGGCGATTCTCATAATCAATCCGAAAGACTTTGGAGACGAATGGAGTTCGAGTCAGTAAACGATACAGCCTAAGAGCTCATGCAATAAGCATGGAACGCAACGCATGATGTAAATCATAAGCGATTCCTGCAGCGCTGCGATCGCTAGCAGGAAAATCGCAAGTCAAAGAATCTCTTGACCTTCGCTGTGTTCGGATCGGTAGGGATTTTTTCCCAGCCCTCTCGGCGGTATCGACGTTTTTAAGCGTAGCGTCCCATTTATGCGTTTTCCGAATCCGACCCTCCATTGATCAAAGTGCGTTTAATCAGGCGTTTTCGGATGGGTGCTATTCGAAGCCAACGGTTCTGCACTGGCAGTGGCCGTTGATTTGTCCATGCTGAATTGGCACCATAACCTTACCAACTCGGATACCGAACGAATTCCCAGTTTATGCATGGCTTTCGATCGACGCATTTCAACGGTTCGAATTGCGATACCCAGCTTGACCGCAATGGACTTGTTCAGTGTCCCGTCCACGACCAACCGGATCACACTCATTTCCGCTGGCGTTATCAGGTCGAATGGACGCTGGTGATTAATTGGTGGCGAGATAGAATTCATTCGCTTAGAAACACCTATGACGCCAATCGGCGCATCCTCGTATATAACGAGCCTTCGCCAGACATCGAGTTGCTCTTTGGCACCTTCGTCATTCCAAATTTCGCACTTCAGCTGTTGGATCTCTTGCGGCAGTATTTCTGAGTCCATCCTAGACTTGTAGTGGTCGTTCCACGGATGATCCGTGATCATTGGCAAAAAGCTCTTCTTCCGCCAATTTCTGAAATCCAATTTGCAAAC
>JANMIS010000188.1:0-5742 GCA_031375925.1 Synechococcales cyanobacterium OTE_70_concoct_197_sub | reverse complement strand
AACTCTGGCGCAGTCGGTGGGGGAGACGGTGACGATCGCAGGCTGGTTGCGACGCGGTGGAACGCTCTGGATGGATGTAGAGGCGGCCCGAACCCGTCACACAGTGATGTCTGGAGGACACCAGATTTGGTCTATTTTGATTGGGGGATTGTTTGTGGGAATTGGTTTGTTTGTGATGTTGTAAGGTTGCGATCGTGATTCTCTATGCTTGAATTATTTTGCCGTCTGCACGGTGTCTATTGTTTGTACAGTTAAAACCTGCGGGGGCGTTGCATCTGCCGGATAAATTAGATCCACCGTGACTCGGCGCTTTTCACCCGGTTGCATTTTCAGAGTGGCTAAGGCCTCACCCATTTGTCCGCGTCGTTGCACCAAATGAAAATAACGAGTTTGCGATCGATTGTTATCATCCACATAGCGAATCCGTAACGTTCCTCGGAAAAAAACATTCTTAGGTAACGGTTCAAAAAAACGTAAACCCGGTTGAGTATCCTCTCGTTTTAACGGGGTTTCGATCGCCACTCGGACGGTTTGTACGATTTTACTTTTGTTCTCTAACGGCAACGTCACATTGTATTCAATGCCATAGTTTCCATGGGCTTCATAGGCCGTATCGGGATAGCGTTTCTCCATTTTAGCCGTTTGGTTTTGGCCTGTGCCCAGCATTCCGCGATGCAGCAAACTAATGCCATAGGAAATCGCGCGCCCTGCTTCAGGAATGGCCAAACTCGTTGAATTTGGATCAGTCGCCATTCCCTGCCACCGAGAACCGATCGCCACTCCCGCCACCCTGCCGTAGATCAAACTCCCTTTTGTTTGGGAAATCGGCGTAGGGGTCCGATCGCGGGGACTAGAAAGATTGCTCGTTTGCAACATTGTTTTCCATTCGTCTAAGGTCGGCGCGCGTTCTTTGCCTTGCTCATCAAGCGACGCAAACTTTCCAAGACTGGCCAAATACACCGGACCATCACTGCGTAATCGGATTAAAGCCGATCGGCCATTAATGGGTGGCGTTAATGGTCTGACTGGAATATCTTGATTCAAAATCAAAGCATAACCCTTGGGTTCGATCGTGATTTTTGCGGGAAAACTAGGTTGCCGAAACCCGCGTAACACTTCACTTCCCACACGACTACCGGGACCTGCATAAACCGATCCCGATTGATTATCTAAAAATGGTCCCATCTCGACAAATGGCGCATCTGGCTGACTCAAATGACTCGCCCCTTGCAGAATATCTACTGTCACAGGATTATCCGTTGGATTGTGCGCCACGATTCCCAAATACAACGTCCGCAAATCTTCAGGCGTTCCCTTTGCAATGTGATGCGCAAAAATATCAAATCGCCCTGAAAACGATCGATCTAAATGTGCCGACTCAAATGCTTTTCCAGTTTTAGGAAAAGTAGACAATAGAATACCTTCCTGCAATACCAATTCCGGACTATTGCTGTTAAAGACTGGAACTGAGTCTAAACTTCCCGGCAATACCCGAACCTCTTGAGGACGTAGAATCTCTTGAGGCCCAGGATTTACTGGAGTTTGAGCAAGCCAAAATGAAGCAATAAAAGGAAACATAAATAAGTCCTTACGCTGGAACTTGATTGAAATCATCTAATCCAATCACTTGGAAATTAGGATTGGGTAAATCAGGTAATGTGACTTTCGAGCCATAGGTCATCCCATTCAGATACCAGATGGTCGGAGTCCCCGTTGCCCGATCGAGCCACAGTAAATCCAGACTCCCATCAGCATTGAAGTCACGGGTGCCCACAAGATCCCAACTCGAACTCGGAACATTCGGTAGAAGCACGCTGGATTGATATTCGCCGTCGCGCGTTTTCCAGAAAACCGTTTGTTTGGACTGTGAGTTGTACCAGAGGATGTCATTGTTGCCGTCACGATCGAAGTCCGACACAGCTTTAATAGACCAAGCTGCGTCTGCGACCGTGGGTAATACATTGCTTTTCTTCAGGGTTTTACCGTCGAGTAGCCAGGTGACAACTGCGCCTGTTCGACTATTGCGCCATAGGAAGTCTGCCGTGCCGTTGCGATCGAAATCAGCAACTTTTATCACCTGCCAATCAAATGGCACATTGGCAAGAAATCCGCTGTCTTTAATGTTTTGACCGTTCATCAACCAAATGACCGTTTGATTAGTCTGGGTGTTCCGCCAGAAGATATCTGCTTGACCATCGGCATCAAAGTCTGCCACTTGATTAATCACCCAATCCGCTCCAGGAATGACCTGTGGCGTCAAAACTCTCGCAAAGCTCGGTCCGCCGACTTTCCAGATTTCTACTTTTCCATTCTCTAAGTTTTGCCAGAAGATATCCTTGATGCCATCTGCATCTATATCCCCCGTTCCTCGATAGACCCAGTTGCGATCGAGGGGAAGGAGATTGGAAACTTTGGTGTAGATTCCATTGCTAAGGTCGCCAATTTCAATGATGCCATTACGCTGATTGCGGGTGATGACCTTAGCTTTGCCCGTTTTGTCCAAATCACCCGTCAAAAGAATCTGAAGATCAGGGTCGGATAAGGTGCTGTAAGGGGTTGACGTGGTGCTAGGAGAACTGCTGATTTGCCAAGTGATGAAATCTCGATTAGCAACATTGCGCCAGATTAATTGTGGAACGGTGCTGCCAGAAGCTCGACTGATGCCGAGGAATTGGCTGCCGGGAGCGGCATTGGGCAAGGCTGCGCTGCTGCCGTAGATAATGCCAGTGGGGCCTTGTTGGAGATACCAAATTTGATTTTGGCGGGTGAGGGGATTTTGGAGCAGTAGATCGGTGACGCCATCTAAGTTAAAGTCTGCCGCTCCCGCAATGGTGAATCCGTTAGTGGGTTTAGGTAAGAATTCACTTCTAATTAAGCCACTGCGCCCCATGTACCAGACGACGGCTTCCCCAGAAACGGTGTTTTGCCAGAGCACGTCACTGGTCCGATCGCCATTAATATCGCCTGTGCCAACGACTTTCCAGCTTGAGTCAACTTTGAAGTTGAGATTGATTCCACCCGTCCAAGTCCCGTTGGTCCATTGTTCTCCCACGATTTTCCAGAGGACTGTATCGCCCGATCGTTGATTTCTCCAGAAGAGTGACTTGCTGCCTGCTCCCGTGAAGTCTGCGATCGCTTCTACTTTCCAATCCAATGAAATCGGCTGAGACAGATATTGGCTGCTGACATAATCAAAACTATTCATCTCCCAGACAACAATTTGATTGGTTTGGTAGTTGCACCAGAATATGTCAGGGCTGTTGTCTCGGGTGTAGTCTGAAATGTCCTCAATGTGCCACTCTCCGGGAACCGTAAAGTTGCTGCCGAGCTTGCTGAGGGTTGGGTTGATGAAGGCTTCGATCGCGTTGCCGTTGGTCTTCCAGATGATGACTTCCCCGGTCTGGATGTTGTGCCAAAGGACATCGGAACTACCGTCTTTGTTAAAGTCTGCGGTGCCGCCGTAGCGCCAAACGCTAGGGTCATAGTTGTTTGGAGTAATGTCAGCACGGGTGGTGGGTCCGAGGTTGGTTTGCCAGAGGAGGGTTTCTCCGGTGGTGGGGTTGCGCCAGAGGATGTCGTTGAGACTATCGACGGAAATATTGATGCTGCCGCCACTGTTGAGGCTGTCGTCGTTAGTGATGGTGCCGATGACTGAGTTCGTCGATAGGACCGCTCCGGTTACGTTGCGTAGGGCGATCGTAAAGGTTTCGTTTTGCTCAGCTTGGGTGTCGCCGTTGACGAGGACGGTGAAGTCTTGGGTCAGTGCCCCAGTGGATGTGAAGGTGAAGGTTTGGGTCTTGGCGGTGAAGTCGGCGTTGCTTCCGGTGGAAATAGCGCCATTGGATCCCACACCATCCACTGTGGCCACTTCAACACTGACGGGTTGGCCTGCTGCGGGGGCCTTGTCAAGCTGGATGCGGAAGACGAAGGGCGTTGTGCCAGAGTTACCTTCGTTTTGGGTGACGGGGGCAATGCTGATGCGGGGGAGGGTGACGATCGGGGTGTCGTCGTCGGTGAGGGTGGCGGTGGCGCTATTGCGGGTCAGGGTCGCGCCTACTGCATTACGCAGTTCAACGGTGAAGGTTTCATCTGGCTCGATTTGACTGTCGCCGTTGACCAGGACGGTAAAGTCTTGGGTCAGCGCTCCGGTGGAGGTGAAGGTAAAGCTTTGGGTCTTGGCGGTGAAGTCAGCACTAGCTCCAGTGGAAATGGCTCCATTGGGTCCGATGCCATCGACGGTGGAAACATCGACAGTGACGTTTTCGCCCGCTGCGGGTAAGCGATCGAGTCCGACGGTGAAGGTGTAGGCTTTGGTGCCTGTATTGCCTTCTAGTTGCGCTAGCGTTGCAGGGCTGATGCTAATGACGGGCTTGGTTCCGACAGGCGTGTCGTCATCGCGAATAGTCGCTGTGGCGCTGGAGGTGAGAAGGGTGGCATTAGTCGGGGCGGCGAGGGCAACGGTGAAGGTTTCGGTCTGCTCGATTTTGTCGTCGCCGTTGACTTGAACAGTGAAGGTTTGGGTAAGCGCGTCCCCGGGGTTGAAGGTGAAGGTCTGGGTTTTGGCAACAAAGTCATTGTCCGCGCTGGTGGCTCCGGTGGTGCCAGTGCCATCGACAGTAGAGACGTTGACGGTGACGGGTCTTCCGGCTTCTGGGGCTTTGTCTAGAGTGACGGAGAAGGTGTAGGTTTTGGTGGTGCCTGCTGCGCCTTCGTCTTGGTTGGCGTTGACGGCAGCGATCGACACTTTAGGCTGATTTGCAATTAGGCTATCGTCGTCTTCGATGATGACGGCTTGGGTGTCGGAGCCGGATAGGGTTGCGCCGACCGGGTTGGAGAGCTTAACGATGAACGTTTCGTCGGGTTCGATTTTGTTGTCGCCAACGATCGTAATGCTGAGGGTTGCGCTCTTTTGACCTTTACGGATAGTGATCTTTTGTCCGGGAGTGATGCGAGGGATGTAATCGTTGTCTGCAACGGTTGCAGCATTGGTTCCTGTGCCATCTAGGGTCGTGAATTCGACGGTGACATCTTGGGTGCTGATTTCGGAGAGTTCGACCACGACTTCGGCGGTAGTAGTGGTGCCTGCTGCGCCCTCTACTCGGCGAAAATCTCCGGTGCTGCCGACTTTGAAGGAAAGCGTTGGGAGGTCGTCGTCTTGGATGAGGGTCGTGGCAATTTTTTGGGTGGCATCAATGATGGCGCGGTTAGCGGTTGGGTCGAAGAGTTCGAGGGTGAAGCTCCGATCGCCGTCAAAGGTTGTATTGCTATTGATGACGACATCAATGGTTTGGGTCCGACTGCCATTTTTTGCAAAGGTCAACGTTCCGCCGTTATTTACGAAGTCGGTGCCTTGGAAGGCTGTGCCGTCGATCGTTGAATAGTCAATTGTTAGATCTTCTTGGGGGTCGCGATCGAGCGTGACGGTGAATTTGGCGATTTTCGTTCCGGTGTTTCCTTCGACGACGATCGGATTATCGGCGGTGACGGAGAAGGTGTAAGGCTGCTCGTCAGGAACGATCGTGCCTGTGGCCTCTAGGGTCGTTGCGGTACCTGCAAATGTTGCTTTGTCGGGCAGGCTGAGGCGCAGGCCGAAGGTTTCGGCAGGTTCGTCTACGGTGTCGGCAATCAGTTCGACATTGACGGTTTTGCTGGTTTCGCCTGGGTTAAAAGTGAGTACGGTGGCAGCTTGGGCGGTGAAGTCTTTGGCAGCTCCCGTGGAGGTTGCGGTGCCATCTACGGTTT
>JANMIS010000172.1:0-3197 GCA_031375925.1 Synechococcales cyanobacterium OTE_70_concoct_197_sub | reverse complement strand
ATCGCATCGAAGCCAACAGCGCATCCCGCATGGTTAACCTGTCCCCCGGTGGCATGGCGCGGATGAATTTTGCAGTCACACCGACGTTTGGGGCGAAATGAAGATGAATTTTGGATTTTGGATTTTGGATTTTGGACTTGCAACAAGCTTGATGGCGATCGTAGCGGGACTCACTCCCAGCGCAGTCCTAGCGCAGAACACCGTGCCGAATCCCCCAGCAAAACTGTTGGCAGCACCAGCAACCAGTGCGACAAAGCTGGAACTGACGCCGAGTTCGGAGTCAAAGGTCTCGGCGGATGGCCGATCGCGCATTACCTTTAGCGGTCGGATTTTAGATGCGGCGGGGGCGTTGATTGAGGATGATGCGATCGTCACTCTGACGGCATCCGGCGGAAAATTTATCGGCGTAGATAATGACACCGATGCAGCCGGGTTTCAGGTGCGGGCCATCAACGGCCGGTTCACAGTTGAGTTGCAGGCTGACCTGAAACCGCAGAAGGTGCGGTTGCGGGCGGGTTTGGAAAGTGTGATTGTCAAAAAACAAGATGCTGCACTGCCCGCAACTCAGTTTGCGAACCCGAGTTCCACACCCGTGGAAGTCTACAGCGAAGTCGAACTCATCCCAAATTTACGATCGGGTCTCGTCTCCGGAACCCTCAAACTCCGCATCGGCGCAGCGGGCACAGATTATTACGACAGCTTTAGAAATTATTTGAAGCCCGGTGCTGACGGAATTGGGATCACAGGCGGCGGGGCGATTTTTGCCACAGGAAGCTTGGGGGATTGGGCCTTCACGGGAGCTTACAACAGCGAACGATCGCTCAACACCACCTGTAACGGCACCAACAGCCTATTCAAAGCCGACCAGTTTTGCGATCAACCCTATCCCGTCTACGGCGACAGTTCTAAGGTTGATTTCCTCGCGCCGTCCATCGACAGCGTGTATTTCAAGCTCGAACGTCAGTCCCCTGTGCCCAATGCAGGCACCGACTACGCCATGTGGGGCGATTATAAAACCGAGGAATTCGCTCGTCCATCCCAGCTTTATAGCGGAACCAGCCGATCGCTCCACGGTTTTAAGGGCAACTACAACATCGGGGATCTGCAAGTCTCGTTGATGTACGGCAACAATCTGCAAGGCTTCCAGCGTGACGCGATCGCCCCCAATGGCACCAGCGGCTACTATTTTGTCTCTCGCCGATTAGTCCAAACCGGAAGCGAAAACGTCTTCGTTGAAACCGAAGAATTGAATCGTCCCGGCACGGTGATTGAACGCACCAGCTTATCGCGAGGCCGCGATTATGAGTTTGACTACGATCGGGGCAGCGTCATGTTCCGTCGTCCGGTCCTCGCAACCGAATATGATCCGTTTGGAAGAACCTTAGTACGGCGAATCATCGTCACCTACCAATACGACGGTGGCGATGGCGGCGGCGCAAACCTCTATGCCGGACGCGCGCAGTACAACCTGAGTCGCACCACAGGCCAAGAAAGCTGGTTCGCGGGAACTTATTTAAAAGAAAATCTCGGCAGCCAGGACTTTGAACTCTACAGCGGCGATGCTCAGATCAGCCTTGGAGCGAATAGCAAGTTCATCGCCGAAGTCGCAAGGTCAAGCAACCAAACGCCCTTCGGACTTGCGATCGGAAGCGCCTACCGTTTTGAACTCAACACGCAGCTTTCACCCCAAATCGCCGCCAAAGCCTACTACCGATCGGTAGACGAAGGTTTTGCAAATAACGCCACCTTCAGCTTCGCCCCCGGCCAAACCCGCTGGGGCGCAAACATTGCCGCGCAGCTTTCCCCGAGTACGCAAATTCAAGCGCTCTTCGAGAAAGAGTTCAACTATGGCATCGCGCCAGCCGTGCGATCGACCATTGAATCCCTTTACAATCCTGGTGTCCAAGCCGCACCCGGCAGCATTTTAAATAACGATCTAACAACATTCAGCGCAGGCATCACCCAAAAGTTCGGGTCTAGCGCCCTAAGCGTCGATTGGGTCAGCCGATCGCGCAACGATCGCGCAGGCGGCTCACTCCTGCAAGCCGACAGCAACCAATTGGTCTCGCGGTTAACGGTGCCACTGGCCGAAAATCTCACCTTCCGCGCCCAGAACGAAACCAGTTTGGGAGCCAATAGCGATCCGGTGTACCGCGATCGATCGATCGTCGGACTCGACTGGAAAGCCTTCCCCGGAGTCACCGTCCGCGTTGCTCAGCAATTTCTCGGCAGCACCCCATTCCTAAACACCAACAGCACCAGCACCAGCACCTCCTTCACCACGGTTGAAACGCTTTTAGATCAAAAAATCAGCGACGACACCAGCGTCACAGGCCGCTATTCCATCTTAAATGGCATCAACGGCAGCAGCAGCCAGGGCGCACTCGGACTCCAACACAGGTTTAAGCTCTCGCCTGGATTGCGCGTCAACGTCGGCTACGAGCGCGTTTTCGGCGATCTTTACACCTACACAGGCAGCGGCCAGCAATTTTTGCAACCCTACGCCGTCGGTCAAAGTGCGTCATCGCTAGGACTCGGCGCAGGCGACAGTTACTCCTTGGGATTTGAATACACAGACAATCCTGATTTCAAAACCAGCGCCCGCGTGGAGCATCGATCGGGCAGCAGCGGCAGCAACACATTACTCAGCGCCGCCGCAACGGGCAAACTTTCCCCAGCGTTAACGGTTCTCGCAAGATACCAACAAGCCAACTACGCCAATCAAACTTTGATTGGTTTTAGCGACACCAAAAATCTAAAATTAGGTTTGGCCTATCGCGATCCCAGACAAGATAAATTCAACGCCCTCTTGCGTTATGAATATCGCGAAAATCCCGATTCAAATCCAAACACCTTATTGTTCGGAACCGGGTCAGGCTCTAGCGCCCATCTCTTTGCAGTGGAAGGGATTTACACGCCGAACTATCGCTGGGAGTTCTATGGCAAACTGGCGCTGCGATCGACCACCTCATATTTAGCCAAAGATTTAGTCGGGACCAATACCCTGACCTTGGGCCAACTGCGCGCCGCTTATAAACTCGGCTACCAGTGGGATATTGCCATGGAAGGCCGATGGATTGGACAGAGCAATTCGGGCTTTAACGAGTTTGGTTTTCTCCTTGAACTCGGCTACTACATGACCCCAATTCTCCGACTAGCAGGGGGATATAGCTTTGTGGGAGCAACGGACTTCGACT
>JANMIS010000565.1:0-1187 GCA_031375925.1 Synechococcales cyanobacterium OTE_70_concoct_197_sub | reverse complement strand
TTACAACGGATATCCAACTCCGCCCGGAGGCAGTGGCGGTCAGGGTTGGCCTACCCAATCAAGCGGACAACTCCTGCGATACTAGAGCTTGTCAAACGTAATTTTGAGGTGCGACGGACTTCCTTTCCGTCGACAATCGTTGGCATCAGCGGACGAGAAGTCCATTGTCCAGGTTCGAGTAACACCTACTCAAAGGTGTGAAGAAGCACTACCCCAGGGGGAGATTTCCCTAGGGCTGCATGGTGCGCGGTTGCGTGTTAAGATGGCCAGACAACAACCTTTGAGAATTTGAAACCCAGGCACATCCAACAATATGACCGATCGAATCAATCTCCGCTTGATTCCCTATCTTGCGATACTCTCCAAAGTTTCTGCAGGGCTTTCCCTGTTGTTCGCTTCCAACTGGACACGTGCCGCTGAGCTCGATTACCAGCGCGATGTTAAGCCAATTCTGACGAAGTACTGTGTTGGCTGCCACAACGAAAAGGACAACGAGTCCGAAGTTCAGTTGCAGTCTCTTGCAAACATCATGCGAGGAGGTCCCAAGGGAGCTGTTCTCATCGCAAAGAATGCCAACGAGTCCTCCTTGCTGAAGGTCATGCAGGGATTGCAAGAGCCTAAGATGCCGCCAGAGGATTCGCCGCAGCCAAGCGATTCCGAGGTCGCCGTGATCCAAAAATGGATTGAATCTGGGGCAAATGGAAGCGACGATCCGTTGCCGCTAAAAGCCAAGTGGAACTTGGGCCGCGTCCCAGTGACGTTCGCAGGCATCGCACCGGTCACCGCCATCGGCCGTACAGGCGACGACCAATTGCTTATTGGGCGACTCAGTGCGGTCTATGCAAAACAAGATCAATGGAGCGAGCGATTGCCGCTGGAGATTGTCGGCAAGGTGACGCAACTACGCACAACCTACGACGGGCGATTTACCGTCGTCGCCTCAGGCATTCCTGGAATTGGAGGACAAGCGACGGTTCTTGTGAACGTAAAGAAAAACACAAGACCGGTGGTTCATCGCGTGATTGAAGCGCATCAAGACGTCATTACCGCTGCAGTCTTGAGCCCGGACGCAAGCGTTCTCGCAACAGCCAGTTACGATCGCATGATCTTCCTTTGGGATATGGCTGACGGGAAGTTGCTTCGCAAGCTAACGGGCCACAACGGTGCTGTCTACGATTTGGATTTCG
>JANMIS010000106.1:0-1230 GCA_031375925.1 Synechococcales cyanobacterium OTE_70_concoct_197_sub | reverse complement strand
CCCTCCACAAGACTTTTGACAATCGCCAAACCCAAGCCCGTTCCACCCGTCGATCGAGATCGGGCCTCATCTACCCGATAAAACCGTTCAAAGACCCGAGACTGATCGACCAATGCAATGCCCACACCTTTATCAATCACTTGAATACAAGCTTTCTGATTCACAATCATTAACCCAATCACGATCGGCTGATCTACAGGGGAATAGTTCATAGCATTATCGACTAAATTAATTAACACTTGCTTAAGCCGATCGCGATCGACTTGGGCTTCCACAAGGGTTTCGGCTTGAATGGTAAGAATTCGATCGTCCACTTCTCTCGCCATCGCCACTACTTCATCCACCACTTCATTCACAACCAATGGCTCCAATCGAAAGCGAAACTGTCCATTATCTGCCCGCGCCAAATCTAATAAATCCTGCAATAGCCTCACCGTTCGCTCCGTTTCTGACATAGCGGTTTCCAAGGCATCCCGTTGAGCATCGGTCAGGTTTTGGCTGCGACGGAGAAGGCTTTGCAGGTAGCCCTGAACGATCGTCAGCGGCGTGCGTAACTCGTGAGAGGCATCACCGACGAATTGCCGTTGCTGTTCCCAAGAAGCGGACAGTCGCGAGAGTAATAGATTAAACGCCTGCGCCAGATTTTTCACTTCACTAGGCGCGCGATCGAATTGCAACCGCACGGCACTTAGATCATCAGCAGAAATTTCGCCTGCAAGCTGACTGATTTCTTCTAAAGGTTGCAACAAACGATCGACCCGAAAGCGTAAAAGCGATAAAATCGATATCATCACAATAATAGAAATTGTGATTAACCCCTGCAATGCTGAAACGAGGGACTGCTGATCGTTGGTGACATCTTGAACAATATAAACTGTCCCCAATGTTTGACCTTTGACATTGACCGGACCTTGGTATAGAACCAACGATCGATCGCCCAACTGATAAATCTGCGGTTGCAGCGGCATCTCCGCCAAGTCAATCAAATTCATAGTTTTAGAAGCCTTCGGATCAAAGCCCATGGACTGAGCGATATATCTTCCATCGGGAGCCTTCACCCACATTGATATGCCCGGTAATGCCACTGCATCGATCGTCTTCTGAATCCCCACCTCAACGGGCATCATGTCACTATTGGCCACCACATCACGGGGAAACCGATCGGCAATATGACCGATGTTTTGCGTGTGGCTGGTGAGCAAAATCTGCTGCATTCGCAAGCCCGTCCAG
>JANMIS010000083.1:0-16847 GCA_031375925.1 Synechococcales cyanobacterium OTE_70_concoct_197_sub | reverse complement strand
CATGGAAGCGGCTTACATTATGGTTCACATGTGGGCCAATGCCGTGAAGAAAGCGGGTAAGTTTGACGATCTCGAAGCAGTGAAGAAGGCAGCCTATGGTGCTACTTTCGATGCTCCTGAAGGTCTCGTCACAATGAATGCGAGCCATCACCTTTCCAAGTATGTCCGTATTGGGGAAGTTGTGGAAAGTGGACTCTTCAAAGTCGTCTTTGAAACCAAGGAAGCCGTCAAACCACTCCCTTGGAACCAATTCGTCGCTGAAACGAAGGGCTTTGCTTGCGACTACTCCGACCCAGCGAAGGGTGGCAAATTCAAAGCTGCTTAGAGTCTCAGTTTAGGTTTAGGACACGGCAAGCTATGTCCCTACAGACCCTGAAACCCGGACCGTAGGGGCATGGCACGCCGTGCCCCGAACCCAACGCAATATTCCCGATCGCAACACCCCATCTCAATTCCCGGAGTAACCTACTGTGTTTTCTGCATTAGTTGATGGCTTATTTAGTGGTATTAGCATTGGCTCTGTGCTGTTGCTGTCTGCTTTGGGCTTAGCGATCGTCTTTGGTCTCATGGGCGTGATTAATATGGCCCATGGTGAATTGATGATGTTGGGGGCTTATACGACGGTTTTGGTCCAAGGCAGTTTGAAAGGCACCCCGCTCTTTGAGGGTTATATTTTCTTTGCATTAATCGCCGCATTTATCGTCACAGCGATATTTGGATTATTGCTAGAGCGTACCGTCATTCGCTATCTGTATGGAAGGCCCTTGGAGACGCTGTTGGCCACTTGGGGTGTCAGCTTAATGTTGCAGCAGTTTGTCCGCAGCGTGAGTTGGCAATTTATCATCGGAACTACGATCGCCATCAGCCTGTTTCTCTTTGGTAGCCTAGGTCTTAAGCGCATTCCCTATCAGTTTCGCAATCTGAGTAAAGCAGGAATTGGATTAGTGGCAGGAACGATCGCGCTTCAAGTCAGCAATGCCCTCGGCAATATGTATGGACTCGCCATGACTAAGCCTTGGTTTGGGGCACAGAACCAAGATGTCACCGCGCCACAATGGTTGAGAGGTGGGCTGAAGCTGGGGTTAATAGATAATGTGCAGTTCTCTTATGTGCGAATTTTTATTGTCTTTTTAACTGTAATTTGTTTGGCAGCGGTGTACTTCTTTCTTAACAAGACGCAGTGGGGCCTTCGCATTCGAGCCGTCACCCAAAACCGGAGCATGAGTTCTTGTTTGGGCATTCCCACCGATCGCGTCGATGCTTTGACCTTTGCTGTAGGTTCTGGCCTTGCTGGAATCGCAGGCTGTGCCGTGAGTTTGCTGGGTTCGGTCGGTCCTAATACGGGCCAGAACTACATCATCGATACCTTCATGGTGGTGGTGGTCGGCGGCGTTGGCAATCTTGTGGGCAGTATTGTGGCAGCTTTAGTAATTGGCATGTCGAGCTACTTGTATGGGACATTTGCAGGGCAGATTGGATTTATTCAGGATTTGTCGAAGACGATCGGCATTGATCTCGGCGCGCAGACCATGGCAAAGGTTGTGGTGTTTGCATTAATCGTGGTGTTTCTACAGTTCAAACCTGGTGGCTTATTCCCGCAGAAAGGGCGTACCGTTGATGCATAGCAGGAGTTTTACCCATGCAGACTTTAACCGAGAGATCACCCGTGAATACTACGCCTCCTAAACGCAATCGATCGAGACTCCTCATTGAAACCGCCGTTGTAATTGTGATCGCCATTGCAATGATGACGATCGTTCCCGGAATTTTAAATGCAATCGGTCAGACCTTCCGAGTGGGATTGCTGGGGCGCTTTATGGCCTTGGCGATCGCGGCCTTGGGGATTGATTTGATTTGGGGATATACCGGGATTTTGAGCTTGGGGCATGGATTGTTTTTTGCATTAGGCGGCTATGCGTTTGCAATGTTTTTGCAGTTACAACCTGCGATCGGCATGACCACAATTCAAATGCCGGACTTCTTTGTGCTGTACGGCGTGACGAGTTTGCCTTGGCTCTGGAAACCGTTTGAATCGTTGCCGTTTACAATGGTAGCGATCGTACTGATACCGACGATCGTGGCGGCTGTCTTGGGCTATCTGGTTTTTCGCAATCGGATTCGAGGCGTTTATTTTTCAATTTTGACCCAGGCAGCATTGATTGTTTTCTTTAACTTCTTCAATGGCCAGCAAAAGCTGATTAATGGCACCAACGGACTCAAAACCGATACTACTTATTTATTTGGGCAGTTGATGAGCGGTCCGGTGATGCAGGCGAATTTTTATTACCTGACGATCGTGCTGCTGGCTCTAGCCTACGGACTTTGCCGCTGGTTGACGAGTGGCAAATTTGGGCAGCTTCTGATCGCAATTCGGGATGATGAGCCGCGCGTTCGGTTTACGGGCTATGATCCTACGGTTTTTAAGGTGTTAGTTTTCGCGGTATCCGCAGGTCTAGCAGGCATTGCAGGCGCTTTATATACCGTTCAGTCCGGCATTATCACCCCTAAGGCCATGGACATTGCATTTTCTATTGAAATGGTGATTTGGGTAGCGGTCGGTGGTCGCGGTACGTTAGTTGGGGCTGTGTTGGGGACGTTGGTTGTCAACTTTGCCCGCAGCTTACTCTCGGAGCAATATCCAGCCTTTTGGTTATTTTTCCAAGGCGCGTTGTTTCTAGCGGTCGTTACGGTGTTGCCCGATGGATTCGTCGGATGGTTTAAAACCACGGCCCCGGAACTGCTGCGTCAACTGTCTGGAAAATCAAACGTTTCAACCTATCCCAGCCTAGCTAACAACCCGGATGTGACCTATGAGCAGCAAGCTATTGACGATCGAAAACCTAACCGTTAGTTTTGACGGGTTTAAAGCCATTAACAACCTGAACTTCTCCATGGATGCAGGCGAATTGCGGGTCATTATCGGACCCAATGGCGCAGGCAAAACGACGTTTCTCGATACCATTACTGGCAAGACGCAGCCGACGCAGGGCCATGTGTATTTTAAGGGGCAAAACTTAGCGAAGTTCAAAGAACATACGATCGCCAAAATGGGAATCGGACGCAAATTCCAAACCCCGCGCGTCTATCTCAATCTCTCCGTTCGTGAGAATATGGGTCTCGCCCACCATCGGAATAAAACGCTATTTAAAACGCTGTTTCCAAAGTCTCATCGGCGGGATAAAGAGTCGATCGCGCAACTCCTCGAAACCGTTGGACTGCTGGGTAAGGCCGATAGTCCTGCGGCACTGCTGGCCCACGGTGAAAAGCAACGATTAGAAATTGGAATGCTGGTGGCGCAGTCACCGGATTTGCTTTTAGTTGATGAACCTGTGGCAGGATTGACGGATGAGGAGACGGAAAAAGTCGGCAATCTCTTGATTGATCTCTCAAAAAATCATTCGATTTTGGTGATTGAACACGACATGGAATTCGTCAGGCAAATTGCTCGCAAAGTAACGGTGCTGCATGAAGGATCGGTACTCTGCGAAGGGACGATGGATCAAGTGCAGAACGATCGGCGCGTCATTGAGGTTTATTTGGGTCATCAGGATGATTGATTGAACCGCTGACAAACCGCCCCCAACCCCCAATTCTCGGGGCTTTGAAATACTTGAGTTTTATTATTATGCAATCTCAAACTTCTTTTTCTGCTGTTGCCGATCGGGGTCCCGAAGCGACTTTAAATTTATCTAATCTCAATGTCTTTTATGGGGAAAGTCATATTCTTCGTAATGTTGATATGACCATTCATCCTGGGCAAATGATTTGCTTGATTGGGCGTAATGGTGTGGGTAAGACGACGTTGCTTAAAACGGTGATGGGACTGTTGCCGTCACGCACAGGGAGCATTGAATTTGAAGGCCGATCGATCGATCGGCTCACCTCCGACAAACGCGCCCGTCTCGGCATTGGTTACGTTCCCCAAGGTCGCGAAATTATTCCAAAACTTACAGTTCAAGAGAATCTCCTGTTGGGATTAGAAGCTTTGGGCGATCGTGCCTCTAAAAATCAGAAAGTTCCCGATGACATCTATGATCTGTTTCCTGTGCTAAAGCAAATGCTGTCCCGTATGGGCGGGGACCTCAGCGGCGGGCAGCAGCAGCAGCTTGCGATCGCTCGTGCTCTCATGGGTCAACCGAAACTCTTGGTTTTGGATGAACCCACAGAAGGCATTCAACCGTCTGTTATTTTAGACATTGAAAATGCTGTGCGCCGCGTGGTGGAGACCATGGGAATTTCAGTTTTACTGGTGGAGCAGCATTTGCATTTTGTGCGCAAAGCTGACTGGTACTATGCTATGCAAAAAGGTGGCATTGTGGCCGCAGGCCCCACGAGTGAACTCAGTCAAGACGTTGTGCAGCGCTTTCTTGCCGTTTAAGCAAACGCTTCAAACGCATTTGTGTTGCGGTGGGAGAAGGTCAAGGGAACAGAACGATCGAATTATCAGACGTTTTTTATTGACTTGTGCGATGTGTTGCGGGTGGTGCGTCCCGATCCACAACAGGAGAATTCGACGTATCGGTTCGATTATTCCATGACGATTTACACGCCGAGCGGGAAGAAGACGCCAGGTTTTATTGATTTTTATAAGCAAAACCATTTTGTGATTGAGGCAAAGCAGGGTAGCGAGAAAAGCGGGCACGGCTAAGTGGAGTCTTGGAAACGATTAAAGCGCTGCTGATCGAAGACCAAATGTATTACTTGAAGTGATGCAAAATCGGCTTGCTGATTCTCGTCGAACAGAAATTGCAAACAATATTCTCAAGGCGAAAACGGCCTACCAAGAGGGCATTCTACTGAGATTTGAGCAGAGATGGCCATATCATAGTAAACTCGGCTTGTTGTAGTGCTTCTGAAACATTTAGCATTTAATTAATATGATGTGTTGTGAACAACACGACTTTATCAAGGCTTTATAGTAGTTTTCACGAAGAGGGAAAAATATTCTACTTGAGGCTAATCGTCATGGGTACAACGTTAAAAGGTTTTGCTTCACTGCCTGCGGATACCATCGCGCCCGGACCTCAAAGCGGTAAATTCATCACTGGAACGACAAACGGTCGCACCGTTCCTTTTAATGGCCAACCCGTTCAGGGCTTTAGTGCTGTACAGTTTGCCAGCGACAATACATTCTGGTTTATGCCGGATAATGGTTTCGGAGGAAAGACGAATAGCGAAGATTTTTTACTTCGCGTTTATCAAGTTGACCCCAGTTTTCAGGGATTTGAACCTAACGGAAATGGGACTGTTAATGTTAGCTTAAACAGCTTTATTCAGCTTTCTGATCCCAACAACAGAATCCCTTTTAAGATTATCAACGAAAACACCGCCGATCGGTTGCTTACGGGCGGCGATTTTGATTTGGAATCTTTTACGATCGCAAAAGATGGCACACTTTGGTTTGGGGAAGAATTCGGTCCCTTCCTGCTGCACACCAATGCCAAAGGCGAACTGCTCGAAGCCCCGATTCCCACTCCGAATCCAGTAAAGCTCAATACGCTCAACGGTCAAGCTCCGCTCGTGATTGGACACCGAGGAGCCAGTGGCGATTTGCCCGAGCATACCCTGGAATCTTACAAACTGGCGATCGAGCAAGGCGCGGACTTTATTGAGCCGGATTTGGTTTCCACGAAAGACGGCATCCTAATTGCCCGTCATGAACCGAATTTGATTGCGACGACAGATGTTGCGAGTCGTCCTGAGTTTGCGAGTCGGAAACGGAAAGCGATCGTCGATGGTGTCGAAGAAGAAGGATTTTTTGCATCCGACTTCACCTTGGCAGAAATCAAGACGCTTCGAGCCATTATGCCCCAAGGCTTCCGGACCCAAGCCTTCAATGGTGTTTTCCAAATTCCGACTTTGGAAGAAGTGATTGGTTTAGTGAAACAGATTGAAAAAGATACGGGTAAAAAAGTCGGAATTTATCCCGAAACCAAACATCCTACGTACCATGATCAGTTGGGTTTATCCCTCGAAGAGCCGCTGTTAAATACCTTAAATAAAACAGGATTCACTGATCCTAGTCGCGTATTTATTCAATCCTTTGAAGTATCTAACCTGAAGGAATTGAATAGCAAAACCAATCTGCCGCTAGTGCAACTGCTTGATGCCTATGATGTGGACTACACCACTGGCAAGCTGCTCTATCAAGATGTGAACGCCCGCCCCTATGATTTCACCGTCAAAGGTGACAACCGCACCTACGAAGACTTACAAACGCCGCAGGGATTAGCAGAAATCGCTACTTATGCCGATGGCATTGGTCCTTGGAAACGAATGATTGTTTCGGTCAAGAATGTGGATGCAAATAATGATGGCAAAGCGGATGACCTAAACAATGATGGCGTGATTAATGACGCCGATCGCATTACCCTCACCCCAACCTCATTAGTTCAAGATGCGCACAAATTGGGATTACAAGTGCATCCTTATACCTTCCGAAATGAAGGTCGTTCCCTCGCCTCGAATTATGGTGGCAATCCCGCAAAGGAATTTGAGCAATTCATTAACTTAGGTGTGGATGCATACTTTACTGATTTCCCAGCAACGGGTGATTTGGTGCGGGATCAATTGACGAGTCCCGTCGTCCGTTCTCCGCAAAACCCTGAAGTACTGCGCAGTACAGAATTTCAAACCCTCAATGGCAAGCAGCCGATCGTCATTGGTCACCGGGGTGCAAGTGGATCTCGTCCCGAACATACGATCGAAGCCTACAAATTGGCGATCGCTCAAGGGGCAGACTTTATTGAACCGGATTTAGTCGTTACTAAAGATGGCATTTTGATTGCCCGACACGAACCCATGCTAGCCGTGGTCGAACTCAATGCAGACGGCACGATCAAACGGGATGCCAACGGTAAACCTGTTTTGAATACCACTGATACCAGTACCGACATTGCAACCCGACCCGAATTTACGAATCGTCTGACCGTGAAAACCCTGGATGGTCGCAAGGTGGGCGGTTGGTGGGCGGAAGATCTGACCTTAGCTGAAATCAAATCTTTGAATGCGATCGAACGCTTACCTGCTCTTCGTAGCAATGCTTTTAACAATGACAAGCTGAAGGTACCGACCTTGGCGGAAGTCATTGACTTAGTGCAACAGGTCGAAAAAGAAACCGGACGCAAGATTGGGATTTATCCTGAAACGAAGCATCCGACCTTCTTTAGTAGCCAAGGCTTCAATACCAGTCAGCTATTGGTAAATACGCTAGTTGATAAGAAATTCACCGATCCGAGTCGCGTTTATATTCAATCTTTTGAGGTGAGTAACCTGAAAGCATTGAATAACACCCTGATGCCCGCCGCTAAGATTGATATTCCATTGGTGCAGTTATTTGGTGGCTCGGGTCAGCCCTATGATTTCGTTGTTAGTGGCGATCGGCGCACCTATGACGATTTGGCAAAACCCACTGGGTTGGCAGAAATTGCGCAATATGCCAATGGCATCGGTCCCAATAAACAGCGCATTGTGCCGCTCTCAACCGTGGACGCCAATCAAGATGGTCGCCCCGATGATCTGAATGGCGATGGTCAAATTAGCGATGGCGATCGTATCACCGGAACCCCGACGACCTTGATTCCCGATGCGCACAAAGCGGGTCTATTCGTCCACCTGTACACCCTACGGAATGAAAGCTTCTTCTTGCCTAGCAGTTATCAAGGCGACCCAGTTAATGAATACAAGCAGTTCATTAACCTAGGCATAGATGGCTTCTTCACGGACTTCCCCGGAACTGGATTTACGGCGCGGAGTACCTTTATTCAATCTCCTGCTGTAGCAAACCTGGGCGGCTCGAAAGGGTTTGAAGGGCAAGCCATTAGTCCGGATAAAAGTAAGATTTATCCGCTCTTAGAAGGCGCAGTGGCTGGAGATCCTGCAAATGCGCTGCGAATTTATGAATTTGATCTTGCTTCGTCGCAATATCAGGGCGTTAAGGGGTTTTATAAGCTCGAAAACTCCAGCTATGCGATCGGAGACATGGCGGTAATCAATGCCAATGAATATTTGGTGATTGAACGCGATAATGGTCAGGGCGCAGATGCGAAATTCAAAAAGATCTTCAAGATTGACTTCTCCCAAAAGGATGCCAATGGCTTCTTTGCGAAAGAAGAAATGGTGGATCTCTTAAACATTGCTGACCCGCAAGACTTTAACAAAGATGGCAGCACGACCTATCGGATGCCGTTTGTGACGATCGAGAATGTTTTGGTCATTGACGATCGCACCATCCTGGTAGCGAATGACAATAACTATCCCTTCTCCATCGGTCGTCCTGGGGCGATCGATAACAATGAGATCGTGATTCTGGGCTTAGATAAGACGCTGAAACTGGACCCCCGCGTGGGACAAGCTGGGCTGACTGTTCCTGTTAAAGCAGTGACGCCTTCGGGTAGCAATGTCTTTGGCTCGGGTGCAAGCGAACTCCTAGAAGTCAAAACTGGAAGCAATGCCCAACTCTTTGGCAACGGCGGCAATGATGTCTTCCTGAGTGGGGAAAATGGCGTGAGTGCCTATGGCGGCATTGGCAATGATGTCTTCTTCTTGGGTAACGGCAACAATATCCTCTTCGGCAATGGCGGCAACGATCGCTTTATCGCGGGGTCTGGCAATGACCTGATTTACGGGGGACCGGGGAATGACTTGGTGAACTCTGGAAGTGGTGATGATGTACTCTATCTCAATGGTGGACGCGATCGTGTGGTGCTCACCCCCGGTCAAGGAAGTGCGACGGTTTATGGCTTCGATGGCGACGATACGATCGAACTGGGTTCGGGTCTATCCCGTGGACAAGTGACGATCGTGCGTCAGGGTCAGGATACGGTGCTAAAAGCCGGAGATGACACGTTAGCAACGTTGAAATGGTATCAAGGTCAAAGCTCATTGATTGATTAATGAGGACCTTTTCTAATTTGCAGACCTACTAAATCCATACAATAAAAATGCTTTTCTAAGAAATTAGAGAGGCATTTTTATTATGTAGATTTAGGTGCTGGACAGCGATCGTGCTAGATTATCCTGAGTTCGGGTTAGGCCGGAAGCAGGAGATTGTGGTCAATCACGATGGACAGCTTCTTCAGTTGATGGCAATAGGCAATCAATTGCTGAATTCTCTTCAGACAGATCTCCAATCTCAGAATCCTAACGTGACGTATAATAGCGTAGACATTACAGTGCAGACATTTTGAGCCTTGCCATGACTTCATTTGCCGATCGCATTATTGTTCCGCTTGATGTCCCGACAGAGGCCGCTGCATTAGACCTAATCGATCGGCTCCCAGAGGTGACATTTTGGAAAATTGGACTTGAGCTTTTTGTTGCAACCGGAGACCGTCTTCTGCACAAGCTCAAACAAAAGAACAAAAAAATCTTTCTCGATCTTAAATTTCACGATATTCCTAATACCGTTGCCGGAGCCTGTGCTTCTGCTGCCCACTACGGCGTAGACTTGCTGACCGTTCATGCTACCAATGGCTCTATCGGACTTAGAGGTGCCCAGGCGGCGGCTCAAGCAGCCGCGACGATCGCCCAAGTCTCGCCTCCAAATATTATTGCTGTCACGCTTCTTACTAGCATCAGCGAGACTAACCTGAGTGAAGAACTTCACAGTCACCTCTCTGTAGCTGAATATACGATCGCCATGGCCAAGCTCGCCCAAAGCAGTGGGCTATCGGGCATTGTCTGTTCACCGCAGGAAGCCCAGAGTTTACGATCGGTCTGTGGCCAAGATTTTTTATTAATCTGCCCTGGCGTTCGGCCTGCGGGTTCAGACCCAGGGGATCAACAGCGCACCATGACGCCGCGTGATGCGTTTGCAGCGGGCGCAAGCTACTTGGTGATTGGTCGTCCGATTACAGCAGCGCCAGATCCCGCAGCGGCTTTTGCAAAAATTGTGGCGGATTGCATTGCTTAAATATTGCATTGCTTAAATATTGTGCGCATGAATATTAGCTTAGAGAGAAGACCGATCGATGAATGTGAAAGGTTTAGATCAATTAAAAGATTTACTTGAAAATCTGGTTGAGGCAGATCGGCCTCATGTTGTTTTTTTTGATGCCGTGGGCACATTGTTTGGGGTTGAAGATTCGGTGGGAATGCAGTATGCCAAGGTGGCGAGGCGGCATGGGGTTGAGGCCCGATCGGAGGATTTAGATTTGGCATTTTATGCGGCGTTCAAACTGGCAGGTTCCCCAGCGTTTCCCCATGCGGCAACTTGCGAGATTCCTCAGATGGAGTATGAATGGTGGAAAGCGATTACCCGATCGAGTTTTGCTAATGTTGAGTTTGCAAATTTTGATGCATTCTTTGCCGATTTATTTACTTATTTTGCAAGTGCAGAGCCTTGGTTTCTATATCCAGAGACGATCGCAACATTGGCGTTTTTTAAGCAATCTAATATTGCAATCGGGGTCGCATCTAATTTTGATTCGCGGTTATATTCGGTATTGCGATCGTTATCGTTAGATCACTATTTCCAGTCTGTGACAATTTCTACCGAAGTGGGTAGCGCAAAACCCGATGGCAAAATCTTCACTGTTGCCTTAGAAAAGCACGGCTGCAAAGCTTGTCAGGCTTGGCATGTGGGCGATAGTCGCAAGGAAGACTATGAGGCGGCGACCGCAATGGGATTGCGCGGGATTTTGGTCGATCGCCCCTAAAACCCAAACGGGGAATTACGCCTTCAGCAACTCCTGCGCGTAATCTGAAACCAAGGCTTCTGTATCGTCAGTCATTGTATTGAGAACGGCCTTTGCCTCCGCAGACTCAGGGAAATAAGCCAACGCTTGCGCAACACGATAGCGGATTTGCGAGTCGGGATTTTTTGCAAATGGCTTTAATATCGCGATCGCCCGATCGTCCTTCAGTTCACCCAATGCACCAATCGCCGAAACCACCAACAGCTCAGTCCCGGAATTAATTGCACTCTCTAAAAGATCGATCGCCCGCCCATCGCCCAGTTCACCCAGGGTTGCCACAATGCTCATTTGCACAATCCAGTGGGGCGTGGAAATGTAGAGTTCCTGAAGTTCTGGAAAAGCCTCTACTAAATGCAACGCGCCCACACAATCCGCCGCCGCCGCCTGAACGTCTGCCTCTGCATCTTGCATTCCCGCCCGCAGTAGATCTAGAGTTTTTGCGGGGTTTTCGTGGCCGAGGCTAGAAAGCTGCGACATGGCCGCATAGCGCACCCGCACATTGGGATCCTGCACCACGGGAGTAATCATCCCATAGGCCACCGCGCGATCGAGATCTCGCAATTGATTGACGCCTCGCAGACGATCGCCGAAGTCAGCAGAATCGAGCAAGGTTTGGACAGACTCAGCAGTGATACTCATGGTAAATAGACGGCCCAATAAACTAATTTTCGTATTATCTATTTTCCCACAGAGCGGCCATCCGTTGAGATTTACCCCAAAGACTGCGACAGAAATGCCTGTAAAACTGCAAGATTCACCTGCATAAAGTATTGTTGCTGAAACCGTTCTCTGCAAACCAATTGCTCCCAATCCTCTGCCGCAAAGGTCAAAACCTCCGTTGTGGGCGCTTCGATCGACAGCCGAGAGACCTTCAATCCATTGCGCTCAGTCACGACAACAAACCCCAATCGACGCAAAATTTCCAAGCCCCTCTGCAAGGTAGAGGCGCTAATCGATAAACGATCGCACCATTGTTGGGGAGAAATGCTTTTCTGAGTGCGCACCAAGTGTTTTGCAATACCGAGAAAGGTTGCAAAGTCGTTATCGGTAGGCAATCGATAGTCTAAGACCAAAGGCTGCTGAACTGCAACCGATCGGCGGTAGGCTAATTTGAGTACAGTCCAATCACTCGGGCAAACTGTGAGGCGAATTGAATTTGAAAGTGGGGGCATGGAGTGATGACGACGATCGACAATAGGATGAAGATTACTCGGTAAATCAGGGGGTGAATCATAAAACCATTGGATCAATCGAACGTCGTAGCGTTTTCGAGAGCTATTATTTTCCAGTTCAACGATCGCATTACAGTCGCCCTTAGGCAATTCATCTTGACCATGCCCCCACCAATGACCATTAATTTTATCAATGCTATTACGATCGTACATTTCAAACTTAGCACAACGGTAAATTACAGGCTGATAGCGGTGATCCTTGATTTTCCCAGTAGAGACTTCATCAAATCGCACACCCTTTAAAAGCAAACGAGGAATGGGATGGCCTAGACCACAGGGTTCTATCAATCGTAAGGCTTTAAACAGCGTTTCTCCCAAATCTGAAACCGTGACGCAAAGGTCAAAGCGTGGCTGCTCTTTTAGGGTGACCGATCGCAGTCTTAACTGATGCTGAATGCCCTGAGTAAAAATCTCTAGATTTTCGATCGGCAAGCTTACATTTAGCGCGTTGGGATGACCGATCGTTCGTTCTAGTAAATGCTCTTGCGATTTTAGTAATGCATATAAATCCAACTCCGATTGGCCAACCCCTACTGCAATATCAGATTGCTCAGTGCTGAATAAAAATGTTGTTCTCTGAAACTGTTCTGCGATTGCATTTGCTACACTCGGCAATGCTTTAACACTCCATTGTGAACTCATTAGGACGATCGCCTCTTGCATCGATAAATCCAAAGATTGAAGCATCTGTAACGCCTGATCTAAAACCTCCTGATGTAGTGCCAAGAGCCTGATATGAGCGAGTTCTGCTTGATCTGCGAGGGTCTCAGATGATTTAGATTTAATCAGCAAATCCAAACAAGCTCTGGGTTGAATTTGACTCAATGCTCGAATCCTCGCGCCTAATCCCGAATTAAAATCCGTTGGACGATCGCCCCGATCGCGACAATACTTAAGCAAGCGGGCAATTCCGGGTCGAGTGACGGTTTCGGGTTTAGATTGATTTTGTAAAACTGGAATGCTGATTTGAAATAAATACCGAGCATCACCTGTAAATTCAACTAAATCTGATAGCATTCCGATCGCCACTAAATCTAACAACGATCGTACTTCAATGCCCAAGGCTTCCACAAGTTTGTAGGCGATCGCGACACTGGGCATTGTTGCAAAGGGATGATCCCGTTCTAATTGTCGAGAATTCAATTGAGCATAAACATTAATTGGGTTATTTCTGTGGCTATCAAGACTGATGACATCAAGCCCGATCGTTTCGGCGTAGTCCAATTCTGCATCACATGGGCTACCGAGATCGCAGGTCATCAATAAAGTTATCCCTTGCGATTTCAGATCATCCAATGCAGAAATTGATAAGACTGAATCATTTGAATTCTGAATCCGATCGGGCATTAATGTTGACAAAGCTTCCCATAGCAATGCGATCGTTGCAATCCCGTCTGGGGTCTCGTCTGGACAAAGTGCGATCGACTCGTGATTTGCGATGGCCTGACGAAGGCGCAAAACCGATCGATCCATCTGAACTCCAAATGCCGATGCTGCCGTTGGAGTATATTGTGCGGCATCCAGAAACCCTGGTAATTGCTTCAAGTCCCGTAACCCTCTCTGCCAGAGCAATGGTGCAAGATAGGGATTTGGAAAAAGCTGACCGATCGCCTGAATAAAATCTAGTGGTACAGATTCTAAGGATGCCATGATCTCATCTTTCAACCTTTGACATAATATATTTTACAATCCCCACGTTATAACTAAATGGGAGAGTCAGGTCACGCCTTCCGGTAAGCTGATACAAACAAGCTTTGAGGCCCGCCCCCGATGTCAAAACCAATCTCTCAGTACAGCGTTCAATCCCAAGCCCCAGACGCAAACTCCCGCTACGTTACCCCTGTTTACTGGCTCAAAGACGAAACCGCCGGAAGTTCGATCGCAGTCTTGCCCGATCGTGGTGGCATCCTCACCGAATGGAAACAGGGCGGCAAAGAACTCTTCTTCATGGACTGGGAGCGCTATCAAGACCCCAAAATGTCAATTCGCGGCGGCAACCCCATCCTCTTCCCCATCTGCGGCAACCTCCCCGACAACCAATACAGCGAAAACGGTGTCACCTACAACCTGGTCCAACACGGATTTGCGCGGAACATGGCGTGGAATGTTGTAGACCAAAGCACAGACGGCAGCGCCAGCATTACGCTCAGCCTCAGCCACACCGCCGAAACCCTCGCCGTCTACCCCTTCAAATTTGACGCTCAGTACACGTACACACTCAAAGGCAACGTGTTGACAATAGACACTGCTTTTACAAACCTCAGCGATCGGCCCATGCCCTTCAGTGCCGGATTCCACCCCTATTTCCCCGCTGCTGATAAATCGAAACTAGAATTTTCAATTCCAGCAACCACGGCAATGGTGAACCAAAAGACCAAAGCCACCCAAGCTTTCAATAACGAATTTGATTTCAACCAGGACGAAATTGACTGGTGTTTTGAAAAACTCACGGAACAGATGGCGACGGTGATCGATCGTCACGCCAACACCAAACTCACACTTAAATACGACACAGAATACACAACCCTCGTCTTCTGGACTCTCAAAGGCAAAGACTTCTACTGTCTCGAACCTTGGAGTGCCGCCCGCAACGCCATGAACACCGGAGCAAACCTTCTGCACATCGCCCCCGGCGCAACCCAAAAGATCCAATTCTCGTTAACCTACGAGGCGGTCTAACTCATGTTCCCCCAGAATTGGGGGTTAGGGGGCTTAATGCGTCACAATAACGAATTGATTTAGTATTAGCCGAGATTGTTTTAGCATGGAGTAGGGGTTCTATTGCCCCTTACCGCAACCACTGGACTCGAAAGGTTTTTCACGATGACAGCTTTGATTACCGTGCTCATTGGACTGGGGATTTTGGGATGGGGGTATTGGCGCGCTCGGCCCAATGGTAAGCTCGGACTGCTTTCTTGGCTCCAAAGCGTCATGCTTCTCTTGCCTTGGCTAATCTTTTTTGGCCTCTTCTCCGCTGGAATCTATCTAGATCTCGCAGGCATGTTGGTTCTGTTTGTCGCGACCACGGCTGGATACGTCGTCATTGGGAACCAAATCCGATCGGTCGCCCCCGAAGAACTCGCCCGCCGCGCCGAAGCCCTGATCAAAGCCCGCGCCGAAGTCGATGGTCCAGAAACCAGCTCCAGCAGCTCCGCCACCGGGATCGAACCCAACAGTTCCGCCTTGCCGGAACCCAACGTCATCATCCCGATTCCCAACGAAGATTTGGAATTGATTCGCGGGATTTTTGGCATTGACACTTTTTTTGCGACCGAAACCATTCCCTTCCAAGATGGCGTCGTCTTCAACGGCAACCTACGCGGCGACCTGGAAAAAACCTTTGAAACCCTAACAAAGCGCCTTGAAGAGAAAATCGGCGATCGTTACCGTCTCTTCCTCATCGAAAACCAAGAGACCCGCCCCACCGTCGTCGTCCTCCCCAGCAGCAACGATCCCAAACCTCTGACCCAGGGCCAAAGCATCCTGGCGATCGTTCTCTTTTTCGTTACTATCACCACCTGCCTCGAAACCGCAGGCATCTTGCAGGGCTTCGACTTTTACAGCGCACCCGATCGCTACCGTGAAGTGTTGCCGATCGGACTCGGGATCGTCGCAATTTTGACCGCCCACGAACTGGGTCATTGGCTCATGGCCCGCCGCTATGACGTGAAGCTCAGCCTGCCTTTTTTCTTTCCCACCTGGCAAATCGGCGCATTTGGAGCCTTAACTAATTTTCAATCGATTCTCAAAAACCGGAATGTCCTCTTTGATGTCGCGATCGCAGGCCCAGCGTCAGGCGGGATGTTGTCTTTGGGAATGTTGATTACAGGATTGCTGATTTCCAACGAAGCTAGCCAATTCAAAGTCCCGACTGAATTTTTCGAAGCCTCGATTTTAGTCGGCACCTTGGCCCGCGTTATTTTAGGCAATGCCGTGCAAAACGCGATCGTCACCGTCAGTCCCTTAGTCATCCTGGGCTGGCTGGGTCTTGTCATTACCGCCATCAACCTCATGCCCGCCGGACGGCTGGATGGCGGACGCATTATCCAGGCCATCTACGGTCGCAAAATTGCTAACCGCGCCACCACCGCAACGCTGATCGTGTTAGCGATCGTTTCTCTAGTGAATCCCTTGTCGTTGTATTGGGCGATCGTCATCATCTTTCTACAGCGAAACCTAGAACGCCCCAGCCTCAACGAACTCAGCGAACCTGATGATACTCGCGCGGCCCTCGGACTCTTGAGTTTATTTTTGATGGTGGCGGTGTTGTTGCCATTGACGCCTAGTTTAGCCGGGAAATTAGGATTTCCGGTTTAGGGCGTAAAGTAATGGATAAGTCACAGAAGTGCTCCGGCATAATAGCAACTCTGTGACATCCTGTAGAAATGCAATGTCGTCAGATCCGCATTTCTGGGTACTCTCCCTATGAAGGCTTTATGAAGTCGCCCATGGATACCACGCCCGAAAAATTAAAACTGCTGATTGTCGACGATGAGCCAGATAACTTAGATCTGCTCTATCGAACCTTTCGGCTGGACTTCCAGGTTTTACGATCGGAGAGTGCCATCTCGGCCCTCGCCCTTCTGGAAAGACATGGGGAAGTTGCGATCATTATTTCTGACCAACGAATGCCCGAAATGTTGGGAACCGAGTTCTTAAGTCGGACAGCGGAGAAATATCCTGACACCATTCGGATCGTTCTCACGGCCTACACCGACGTCAAAGACCTCGTGGATGCCATCAACTCCGGCAAAGTTTTCAAGTACATCACCAAACCTTGGAATCAACAGCAGCTCCAGGGCGTGATTCAGCAAGCCGCAGACACCTATCGAGTCCTGAAGCAGCGCACCGAAGAACTGCGACACTCTCTGCGAAGAGAATCTCTGTTCAACACCATCACAACGGCTATTCGAGAATC
>JANMIS010000024.1:0-8994 GCA_031375925.1 Synechococcales cyanobacterium OTE_70_concoct_197_sub | reverse complement strand
ACCCCCAATAGCACCATTTCTAGTGCTGTGGCGATCGCAGGCGGTCCGACCGACAAAGCGCGCATGGAAGAAGTGAGTCTCGTGCGTCTGGGGGATGATGGCCGCATTCAGGAGCAGCGAATGAATTTGAGCCAATTGATTGATAGTCAACAGGTGCAAGATGGGGATGTGGTGATGGTGCCGAAGAGTTCTAATTCCAGCTTTTTAGATGTCGTTGGCCAAGTGGTTCCACCCTTGGGAGTTTTCTTTAACCTTTTTAAAAAATAGCTTAAATCGTTCGTCATAAAGCACTCAAACCTCATCCAAAACCCCTATGAGTCTTCGTTCAAAAATCCTGCAAGGAAGTCTGTATCTCGTCATGCGCGAGGGCTTTGGGATGTTGCTGAGTATAGCAGCCATGTTCTTAATTACCCGTGCGATCGGACCGGGGCAATATGGAATTTTTGCGTCGGCCTACGGTTTGACTATTTTTTTACAGAGCTTCGGGAATCTCGGGATGGGGGTTTATTTGGTCCGTCAGGAAGGGGAGTCGGAACCGAAACTCTTTCATCAAGCCTTTGTTTTGTTCTCGTTGCTCGGCGGCTTAGTGATCACGATCGCAGCCTTAGCGGCACCCTGGATTGAAGGCTGGTCCAGGCTTTCGGGATTAGCGCCGATTTTGCAAATGCTGTTGCTGTTCTCATTTCCGATGCTGTTGGCCCAGGTTCCCCTAGCTCAATTAGAGCATCAGTTGCAGTTCAAACGGATTGCCTGGGTTGAATTGATTGGGCAATTGCTTTATGTGGTGATTGCATTTCCTCTGGCTCAGCAGGGTTTCGGGGCTTGGGCACCTGCGATCGGCTGGTGTGCGCAGCAGGTTCAGAGTTTTATTTTGCTAATGCTCTGTGCGAAATATCGCCCCCGATGGGTCTGGGACCGAGAAGTCATTCAAGATATGTTGTCCTACAGTATGGGTATTTCGGCTTCGGGCTGGGTATGGTCCCTTCAGTCTTTGATTAGTCCCCTAATTGTAGGGCGTTTTGCAGGGGAAGCGGCAGTGGGCTATGTGGCCTTAGCGATTCGGTTAGTGGATGTGTTGGGGTTTGCAAAGGGAGCAACTTACCGTATTTCTATTGCGGCTCTAGCAAAGGTTCAGGGTGATCGCGATCGTTTACGTCGGGCAGTGAGTGAGGGGATGGGGCTTCAAATTTTAGCGTTGGGTCCTTTGTTGGTCGGTGCGGCTTGGGTGAGTCCTTATCTATTGCCGTTAGCGTTCGGAGATAAGTGGAATCCGGTGATGGAAGTTTATCCCTATATTGCGTTGTGTTACATGAGCAATGCGTTGTTTAATTTACATTCTTCTGTGCTTTACGTTCTGAAAAAGCCCGGTCAAGTCACGATGTTTCACGCGGCTTATGTCATGGTTTTTGCTGCATCTGCATTCGTGTTGGTCCCGATTATGCGTCATGTGGGCTATGGCGTTGCCGATGCGATTGCCGTTTTTACTTACGGACTTATCCATCTCTTTTTAGCGCGGGCGGTGGGTAGCCCCGATTATCGATTGCCGCTGATCTGGTGGGCAGGGTTTTCGATCGCGCTCTTTCAGTCCGTGTTGGGTTGGGGTGTTGCTGGGTTGCTGGCGTTTATCCTGCTCATTCCCAGCACCCGCAATAAAATTCAAGGCTACGTGCAAAGCATGCAGGAGGCTTAACCAATGGAGTCCATTGATCACTTATTTACAACCATGCAATCCTCAAATCTAGGCGCAAATTTTAGTGAAAATTCTGTGGAGAGTCCGTCAGCAAAGCCTCCTTCGGAAATTTCTATTAGCTTTGTCATCAATAACTACAATTACGATCGATTTCTCACCGACGCGATTACATCTGCTTTAAACCAAACCAATCTGGTTCAAAATTTTGAAGTAATCGTGGTTGATGACGGCTCGACGGATAATTCGCAGGCCATTCTGACGCATTTTAGGCCACACATTCACGCAGTCTTAAAACCCAACGGAGGACAAGCTTCTGCCTTTAATGCTGGATTTGCGGCGAGTCGAGGGGAATGGATTTGTTTTTTGGATGCAGATGACTGTTCACGGCCCGACAAAGCAGCACGAATCTTAGAAATTGCTGAAAAGTATCCCCAAGCTGAATGGATCTTTCATCCTTTGCAACCTGTCGATGAATTGCTTAATCCTTTGCTTGTTACCTGTGACCAAGAGGGGGCGGTGCTGTTAGACCTCCGATCGGACCTCACCAGCGGTAAGCTCAACAGTAACGCCCTCCCTTTCCCCATCCCAGCGACTTCTGGACTTTGCATCCGCCGATCGCTGCTTAATCAAATTTTGCCGATGCCGGAATCTGAGGGGATTACGTTGAACGATACTTATTTGCAGTTTGCGGCATTGGGAAATCGGCCTGGAATCTTTTTAAATGAGCCTTTGGCGGCACAGCGCTATCACGGCAGCAATTCATTTATTACAGCCCCTCGTCCTGAGTTAAATGCCCGCATTATGCTGCTGACCGCCTACTGGTTGCGCCAAAACTTTCCTCATTTGGCGGCGTTTTCTAATATATTACTGTCTCAATCTTTAGTTAATCAATGGCGATCGGGTCAGCCATTGCTCCCGCAGGATCAAGCATTAATGACGGCTTATCTCGATACGCTTTCGAAGTTCGATCGGGCTTATTTATATCTCAAAGCGGCCTATCGCTTTTTTCGGAATTAGAAAATTTAAGAATTTAATTTTGGGATTAAAGCAATGTTTTCTCAGCCAGCCCATGATTTGGAACTTGATGATTCAGAATCAAACGCATCTCGAACGCCGATCGATCGTTGGCTCGATCGCGGTGAGCGTGCTTTTGTCGTACTGGCTATTCTCTATCAAACAGGCTGTCTCTATTCATTGTTGAGTTGGAACTTCAGTACAGCGGACCCAATGATGACCCGGACCGATGCCGCGACGGAAGTGAGTAGTCCGGCTGGCGGACTCATGCGGTATTTTATCTTGTTGTGTCTTGGGTTGCTGTTGGTGGTGCGGTGGCGATCGGTGTGGCAAGCTGCCAAGCGCCGAAAGGCCCTGTGGCTCCTGATGGGCTGGTTAATACTGTCCTGTAGCTGGTCCATAAATCCCAATAGCCAAAAACTCGCCAATGAAGTTCTTAGTATTACCGTAATGGGAATTTATCTGGCTGCGCGATTTACATTGCGTGAAATGATGCCCTTAGCGGCTTTGGGCTTTGGGCTTAGTGTCGGGATGAATTTTCTATTTTGTTTGGCATTTCCGCAATTTGGAATTCAGGTGGGACTGCAAGAGGGCGCTTGGCGAGGGATGTTAATTCAGAAGAACTCGCTTGCTTGCTTGGTTGTTTTTGCAGCGATTCCATTGTTGTGTACGCTATTTTCAGGTGTGAAGCGCGATGGTCTCCGACCGACCAAAGGTCAACGGGTTTGGTACTGGTTGGGATTGATAATTTCTGCGTTGCTGGTCGTGATGTCAAACTCTAAGACGGGACTGTTGATCTTTATGATGATGATAGTTTTGATTCCTATTTTCCAAAAGATGCGCTCTAGGCATTATTTGGCATTGCCGATGTTTGTCTGTTCGATGCTGGTATTGACGATGGTGACGTTGTTCTTAGCGGGGAATTATGAGGAGATTTTGCTGGGATTAGGGCGGGATCCTAGCTTGTCTGGACGGACTGAGATTTGGGAGGCGATGGGTGAAAAAATAATGCAACAACCCATCACGGGCTATGGCTACAACGGGTTTTGGCTAGCGAGAGAGGGCGAATCTTTAGATATTTGGTATCGATCGAAAGACCTCCCACCCCATGGTCACAATGGCTACCTCAACCTATCTTTAGATTTGGGCTTAGTGGGCTTGGGATTATTTTTGGTGAGCTACTTTAAGGCCTTTCAACGATCGTTTATCTGGCTGCGCTGGACGGCGGGACCGGAAGGATTAATGCCAATTTTATTTTTCTCTGTAATGCTGATCTACAATATGACTGAAGAAGTCTTGATCGCGAACGCCAATTTCAACGCATTTTGGTTATTCTACGTTTACTTGACGACCGCGATCTTAATTAATTCAGTTAAGACTGAAGGGCTTGAAGGAAAAAGCGACGATACAGATCGCAACTGGGAATCAACTGCTGATTTTCGACAACTACCAGTCCTTGACTCTGAAGCTGAAACGCCATGAGCGGTTCAATATAATCCAGTTGTTTGTTATTGACGATCGCGGTCATGACGATTGCAGACTCTGGGTTTTGTCGCAAATCCGCAAGCTTCTGACGCAAATGACTGCTGTAAATACCATTTGGAGAAATCGCGCTTTCAAATAATTGATCAATGGTCACTTCAGGCAAACTCAACTGATAGAGACCCCAATGGACCAAAAAGGGATTTCCACCCACGAGTTTTGACATTTCTTCAGCGATCTGGTCTGCGTCGGAGAGGCTGTAGCGCTTTGCGAGTTCTTGAACCTGAGACAATCCAAATCCTGGTAGGTCAATTAGCACGCCTGCATTAAACGGAGATTGCGTCATATTCATGGGCGCATAGACGTCTGTGGCATAGACCAATGCTAGGCGAAGCTGCTGCCAGAGTTCACTATAACGATCGCCGTACCGCCCTTTTTCGTGCCAAGTGCGCAGCATCCCAAAGAAGTCTGCGGCAATGTGGTCATGGTTAAAAACCACATCTACGTCATCCAGAACCACAACTAGCGGAACTTTTATCTGCGGCAAAATGTAGTTTTCAAAGTAGTAGGTGCAGTTGTAGCTCACCCCAAATAACGCATCCCAGTGGTCGTTTAGCTTATTTTCAAGCCCCAAGCTGCGGGTTACGACTGCGCAGAACCATTTTAAAAATCGCCCCAAGTCCTGCATCACCTCTGCATCGACCAGCCGTAGATTAATCATGACGGTGCTGACAGATTGCGATCGGACATCGAGAAGCACTTTGGAGACTAGAGAACTCTTGCCTGATTGACGAGGCGCTTTAAGCCGAACAAGGCCACCAGATTGGTGAAGAATGGCATCTTGAAAAATCGCTTCGACGGGCGTGCGGGAAACATAAAATGGGGAGTCTAGGGCAAGCTGACCACTAGGAGGCAAAACCATCCGCCCGCCCACGGCCCCTTCGGAGTCTGTGTAGTCCTCAGGATTCAAAGATAAATCAAAAGCCCGGAAGTAGCATTCCAAAGTCTGCTGATCGACTGCGATTTTTCGTCCACGAACGCGGGCGAGGGTGTTAGCGCTCAGTCCCGTCCGATCGCTCAGGTCTTGAAGCGTCAGGAGCTTACTGTCATTATGTTGATTAACGTAGCGCATCTCAGCCGCCTGTAACCTTTGCCAGCCTTTCTTACTGAGCAAGATACCGCGCTTGCGTTTAGCCGCTTGAGATTTCTGGGCCATGGGGGGTATTGATAGCAGCATTTTAGTGTGAGTTAAGCGACGTTCAAGACAAATCCAGTGCGTTAACAATATCATCTACAACGGATTAGGATCACAATCCTAGAGACCGTACAAAATACATCTGTTAAAGCAAATAGTAGATGGTTCCTTAGGGAAAGTTTTTTATTCTTTAGGGCATAAGCTACCAATGGTACCAGCCCAATTTTTTATGAGACATAGCATAAGCTATTTTGGCTATGTAATCGAGTATGCCCGCGTATTTGGGAGAATGCTAGTGCCGTTTCTGCGATTTCCAGGTTCCCCCATATTGGTAATGGGGATGGCTTTGGGCCTCACTACAGCAAGTTTGGCATAGAAAATACCATTGCTTGGAGGTATCTTTCTGGACTCTAAACAGGGTTTTTTCTTGACTCTTACAAGCATCACAGTCTTTTTCTCTTTGTCGCACCATATTTGAATACTAATGCCTTTGGGTAGAAGTTTTTACAGCCCTTTACGATCGAATGTGAGCGCATCATTAACGCAATCGATCAAAATCGTATCCCCAGGTCCAAAGGTCTGGTCGAGGAGCTGAGTTGCGATCGGATTTTGTAACTTGCGCTGAATGGCTCGACGCAGAGGGCGGGCACCGTAGGTTGGGTCGTAGCCCGCTTCTGCAAGGTAGAATTTAGCCGATTCTGTGATTTCTAGGGCGATCTTCTGATCTTTGAGCAGGGCTTCGATGCGTTGTATTTGTAGGGTGACGATGCTGCTGAGTTCCTTGCGGCCTAGGGGATGGAAGATGATGGTTTCATCAATGCGGTTGAGAAATTCTGGGCGGAACTGCTTACGGAGGGCGGTCAAAACGCGGGTTTCTAGCTCGGGATGGTTACGATCGTCTGACGAGAGTTCCAGAATATCACCGCTGCCAACGTTACTGGTCATAATAATAACAGTATTCGCAAAGGCTACAGTGCGGCCCTGACCGTCGGTGATGCGGCCATCATCTAACATTTGCAAGAAAATATTGAACACATCAGGGTGAGCTTTTTCCATTTCGTCTAGCAAAATGACGGAGTAGGGTTTGCGTCGGACGGCTTCAGTAAGCTGACCGCCTTTTTCGGAATCCACGTATCCCGGCGGAGACCCGATCACCCGCATGACAGAGTTTTTCTCCATATATTCCGACATATCCAGCCGAATCATCGCATCTTGAGTATCGAACAGCACTTCAGCCAAGGCGCGGGCTAGCTCTGTTTTACCGACACCTGTGGGACCAAGGAATAGAAAGGAGCCGATCGGACGGTTGGCATCTTTCATGCCCGATCGGGCACGGCGAATGGCGGCAGCGACCGCTTCGATGGCATCGGGCTGGCCGACGACTTTTTGGCCGAGGTAAGATTCTAGGGTCAGGAGCTTTTGTCGTTCTGATTCGACGAGGCGGCTAACGGGAATTCCGGTCCATTTTGCGACGATTTCGGCAATATCAGACTCGTTGACCTGCTCACGGGCCAGCATCGATCCAGAGGACTGAAGCTCGGTGATGTCGCTTTCTTTTTTGGCATGGTCCGCTTCAAGCTGTTGCAATTCATATTGCAGACGATACATGTTGTTGTAATCAAATTCCCGTTCGGCTTGTTTGATTTGGGTGCGGAGTTGTTCTTCTTTTTTCAAATCTTCGTTACGTTCATCAAGGATTGCTTTTTCGCTTTCCCATCGCGTTGTGAGTTCTGTTTTCTGTAGTTCAAGTTTTTCAATCTCAGATTCAATTTTTTCGATGCGAGTTTTAGCGGTGGCGCTAGTGTTTTTGCCTTCGTCGGACAGCGATCGTTTTTCCATTTGCAACTTACCCAGTCGCCGCTCCATCATCTCTAAGGCCGCAGGTTTTGAGGTGACTTCCATTTTTAGTTTTGCGGCAGCTTCATCGACGAGATCGATCGCTTTATCAGGCAAAAAACGATCGGCAATATAACGCGATGATAACGTTGCTGCTGCGACCAATGCAGAGTCGGCAATCTTAACCCCGTGGTGAGCTTCGTAACGTTCTTTTAATCCCCGCAAAATCGACACCGTATCTTCGACGCTGGGCTGCTCAACGAGGACTTGCTGAAAGCGCCGATCGAAAGCGGGATCTTTTTCAATGTAGGCTCGGTACTCATCTAAAGTCGTTGCGCCAATGCACCGCAACTCGCCCCTTGCCAACATGGGTTTAAGTAAGTTGCTGGCATCCATGGCTCCTTGACTGCCGCCCGCGCCCATGACGGTGTGAAGCTCGTCTATGAATAGGATGATCTGGCCTTCGGAGTCCATCACGGCCTTGAGACACGATCGGAGCCGCTCTTCAAATTCCCCGCGATATTTCGCCCCGGCAATGAGTGATCCCATGTCGAGGGAGATCAACTGTCGATCTTTGAGCGAATCTGGCACCTGTCCATCGGCAATGCGAGAGGCCAGACCTTCAGCGATCGCAGTTTTTCCGACGCCGGGTTCGCCGATTAAGACTGGATTATTTTTACTACGGCGAGAAAGAACTTGAATGACGCGACGGATTTCTTCATCTCGGCCAATCACCGGATCAATCTTGCCTTGTTTGGCCATTTCGGTTAAATCGCGCCCAAATCGTTCTAGGGGAGATTCGGCGGGGTTGCTTTTGCCAGAAGGTAAACCTGGAACAGTTGTTTCGCGGGCGGCGAGTTCTTTGGCGGCGGCTTCCTTGACGACTTCTTTGACTGCCCCTTCGAGTTGCTTAACATCGAGACTAGAAGCGCGGAATAGGCGCATTCCGATGCGGGGATCTGTGGAGAAACCGATGAGAATGTGAGCTTCGGAGATCAGGTTATCTTGGAGGCTGTTGCGGGTGATTTCGGCGCGATCGAGTAGTTTTTCCAGGCTGTATCCAACATAGAGCTGATCGACGGTGCCAAGCTTGGGCTGGCGGTTGGTGAAGTCATCTAGCTGCTGAAAAAATCGGGTGATATCGACGTTAACTTTTGTGAGCAGTTTGGATGCGATGCCGTCAGACTGCTCTAGGAGGGCGATCAGGAGATGCTCGGCTTCTAGGTTCTGGTGCTTGTAGCGCCGCACAATATCCTGGGACTGGACGATCGCCTCCCATGCTTTTTCAGTGAACTTACTCGGATCGGTTGGCTGCATCGGTCTGGGAAATGAATGATAAGAGCTTCTATTGTAAAGCTAGGTGACACAAGCGCTCAGAGTTTTCTTTTGAGGCCGAGTCTGAGAGAGTGATAAAATTAGGTTCCTACGAAGCAAATATTGTGATTTGCAATTAAAGTTTGCAATTAAAGAATGACCCAGGTTGTAATTATTGGTGCAGGTCCGACAGGGTTAACCTTGGCCATGCTGTTGGTCCAGCGCGGGGTGACCGTTAAGTTAGTGGAAGCCTCTCGGAACTTTCGCCGAATTTTTCGCGGGGAGGCGCTCATGCCCAGCGGTCTGGCCGCGATCGACCAAATGGGGCTATCAGCCATCGTGGAGCAGATCCCGCACCGATCGATTGATGCGTGGGAATTTTATATTGAAATTCGATCGGTCTTTCGAGTAGATGATCCCATGGAGTTAGGGGGAATAGCTTGTACGTTAATTTCTCTGCGCG
>JANMIS010000550.1:0-2257 GCA_031375925.1 Synechococcales cyanobacterium OTE_70_concoct_197_sub | reverse complement strand
CATTCCCCCCCGCACCACAGCTAAAGCAATAGTAAAACTGCTTACTCGGTGACACGCTAAAGCTCGGCTTGCGCTTATCGTCATGAAACGGGCACAAACCCACAAAATCCTTACCCTGCTTTTTCAGGACAACATGCTCCGAGACGACTTCGTAAATGTCCGCCTTTTCTTTGATGGCGTCGATCGTATCGGGATGAAGGCGAGGATTACTCATGACGATCGGAGAACAGGGATTGTTTATTAGATTTATTTCAAGTAAATGTAACCCATCATTCATAACATCGGGGTTCGACTCCGCTCACCCCTCGAATTTCGTAGGCTGAGCGGAGTCGAAGCCAACCCGCCAAGGATTACACGCTCAAAACCTGGATGACCATGCCATCCTTCGGCAAACTAGATTTTGCAAGGTCGATCGCACTTCCCGACTTCCGCACGGTCGTCCCCGCCATCAATGCAATAAACGCATCTACATTGGTCAACTCACATTCACCCTTTGCAGCACTTGTTTTGTAAGACGTGGGGATCACCATCTTGGGATTCAAAATTTTAATCGCAGCCTGAGCTTCTTCAGGATTGTAAGATTTGGGTCCACCGCCAACGGGGATAAACACCACATCAGGACTGCCCATCAGGATTTTGTGCTCGATCGTAATGGCCCCAGCCGCACCGCCAAGATGAAGCATCGTCACGCCGCCTTGGGTCCAACGCCAAGCCACATTCGTTCCAAACCGTCTGCCACCCACTCGATCGTGATCGATCGCAATCCCTTGGAACTTAATTCCCTTAACATCATAGGATCCAGCCTCATACAGCAGTTGAGGATTCCCCGGAACAATATCAACCGCCCCTTCATCGAATAAAGTGCTACTCATCAACACAAGATCCGTCGAGACAGCGGGGGTCGGGTAGCCTGCCGTACAACCTAGGGATTTGAAAGGATTAACCAGAATGCGCTGACCACTTCCTGTTAGCAAAAAGCACATATGACCCAACGATCGGACCGTCACCCCACCCGATTGCAACGCCGCCTGACCGAGACCCCGCTCCGCCGTCAAACTTGTCCCTAGAGCCGCCGCTGCGCCCATTCCCACATAACCCAATAGCTGTCTACGTTTCATTCTTCATCACCACGAGTATTTCAATATGCTTTTTCGGTCTGTTTTGAACGAATTTATGCAAAACAGTCTAGAGAGCGGCGGATTGACCCTGTGACAGATTACCGCGAATCAAGAGCTGTGACGAGTTGCATCCTGCAAAAAGTTCCGCAAAAGTGACTTTCCTGAACTCGTCAGAACACTTTCAGGATGAAACTGAACGCCTTGAAGGTTGGGATATTCACGATGACGAACGCCCATAATTAAGTCGTCTACCCAAGCGGTGATTTCTAATATTGCAGGACAGGTCTTCCGATCGACAATCAAGCTGTGATAGCGCGTCGCCGTCATAGGGTTTTCGATGCCAGCAAAAACGCCAATATTATTATGAGCGACTTGCGAAACTTTGCCATGCATCAATTCCGGCGCACAAATCACATCTCCGCCGAAGACTTGACCAATGCTCTGATGACCAAGACAAACACCCAACAGCGGAATCGTTGGACCCAATTGCTCAATCACGCTCAGAGACACTCCAGCATCATTCGGCGTGCCAGGGCCAGGTGAAATGACGATCGCATCCGGCTCTAATTTGCGAATCTGTTCCACCGTAATCTCATCATTCCGAAATACTTGAATCTCTTGAGCGATCGGCCATTCGCTGCCCAGTTCCCCCAGATATTGCACGAGGTTGTAGGTAAAACTGTCGTAGTTATCGATCACCAAGATCATAAAACCGCTCTCTTAAATCATGGAAAACCCGTCGCTAGCTCGTATGTTACACGAATTCGATCGAATAACCGACTCGCAGCGCGTTATGCCTTCAAGCTTTGGTAATAGCGTCCGCCGATCGTGCTGAGAAAAACCAGATAAGCAATGGCTTGCACCCAATACAGATGCTCAGTATATCCAAACAATGCTTTAATCAATAATCCTGGGAATTTGGCATCCGGGAGCCGATCGTGCAGGTCCCAAACCGCTCCTCCAAGTAAACACGAAGCATTCTCTCCCCAGCAAAAACGGTGCCATTGAGGATCAATCTGTGCAAGCAAACCCACAGACATTTCTGCTTTGCGGAATACGGTAATAACCAAACCTGACACAATTAAAAGCAATAGACTGCCCATAATTTGAAAAAATAAGCGCAGATTGATGCGTCGCCC
>JANMIS010001085.1:0-7547 GCA_031375925.1 Synechococcales cyanobacterium OTE_70_concoct_197_sub | reverse complement strand
TCTGGAAGAATTCATATTAATGGATTTAAAAGATGGATTGCTTTTGCCTGAAGTAGAAGGGATCAATCTCAACAAATTTATCTAACCCAGTTGAAACATTTGGCCTTGAATAAACAGCTTACCGATCGTCTTTGCAATCTGTTTTTCTGTATTATTGCTAACTAATGTCTCCTGCTGTTGATTGAGAAATTCGTAATAGTCTGCCAATTTATCTAAGCCTGAGCAATCCACCAGACATTCAACGGCTAGAAACAATGCAGAGCTTGCCATAATGCGGAGAGTGGCTTTGACGATCGGGTGAAGATGTGGAGGTGTCATGATGGACCTCGTGGAGTTTTTGGGAACTTGCTGAACTTATAGGTCCAACGATCGGAATTTATGCAGGTTACAATGAGCAGATAGCCATTCCCCTGTTACTTCATCGCGCAATCACGGATTACCGAAATGATCGAACTCCACTGTCACACCACCTTTTCCGACGGCACCCTTTCCCCCACTCGCCTCGTCGAATCCGCCCTCAGAGCAGGCGTTCAGGCCATGGCCATCACCGATCACGATACAATGTCTGGCTGGGATGAAGCCACAGTCGCCGCGATCGAATTCTCCAACCATTACGACCAACCCCTCGAAATCATTCCCGGACTCGAACTCAGCACCGTCCACAACGAGAGATCCATGCACATTCTGGGGTTCTATCCTGACAAAAATAAACTTGCAGACCCCCTTCAAGAACGCCTTGCAGGTCGAAAACGTCGTGCCCAAGCGATGGTCGATCATCTTAATGCCTTAGGCTATCCGATCGAAATTCCCGAAATGGGCGAAGGCATGGCCCCCGGTCGGCCCCACATTGCCAAAGCATTGAAAGTCTCGGGCCACGTTGAGGATTCACGGGAGGCATTCGATCGGTTTCTCGGGGAAGGCAAACCCGCTTATGTTGAATACGAGAAATTTTCCAGTACGGACGGCATTGAACTATTGCTGAATTGTGATGCCATTCCAGTATGGGCGCATCCGTTTTTGTTTCGCGGTGGGGAGTTGGAAATTGTATTGCCGATATTGTTGGACGCGGGATTGAAAGGCATAGAGGTCTATCATCCCAGCCATTCTGATTATCAAATAGAAAAGCTAATCGGCATTTGCAAACGATATGATTTATTAATGACAGGTGGTAGTGATTATCATGGTCCCAGTGCAGGTCATCGCGCCGGATTAAATAGTCAAGATGTTCCGATGGAGCTTTTGGATGCGCTGAAGGCAACAAAGTTTGGTCAAACAGTGGATTGTTGAGTATGGGATTTGCTCATTGACAGAAGTAGATTAATCTGAAACTTAGATGAAGGCTCCTCTATGCAGATCCATCAATGCGTAGATACTAATTTAATCAAAGGTCGGCGAACCTGAACACGATCGGATGATATGAAGTCGGGTGATATGAAGTCGGGTGATATGAAGATAGGCTTCTTTAGGGGCTATGTGTAATCGACAAAAATACAACGGAAACCCCATCTTTACTCAAAAACTATGTAAAATCATAAGCTATCCTTTCCGGTCTCAGCGCAGTCTATGGCTTTCTCTTCGGTCACTCGGTCACTAGGACGATCGCCCCTCACAAGCGAACTCCTGACGAAACTTGCACAGAAAAAAGTATTGCACCTCTCAGGTTTGGCAAGGCTACCGAAGGGCCTCGTGGCAAGCGCCCTAGCCCAAAGCAGCGATCGGTCTCTGTTGCTTGTGACCACTAGCATTGAAGAAGCAGGTCGCTGGGCCGCGCAGGTCGAAGCCATGGGCTGGCAGACCGTTCACTTCTATCCCACCTCCGAATCATCGCCCTACGAGACCTTTGATCCCGAATCGGAAATGGTGTGGGGACAGTTGCAGGTTTTGGCGGATTTGGTGAAAGTCGAAAAGTCCTGGGCGATCGTCACCACAGAACGCGCTCTGCAAAAGCATTTACCGCCAAAAGAAATCTTCGAATCCTACTGCGAAGCCCTCAGTAAAGGCGATGAAATTAATACCAGTATCCTCGCGAAAAAACTCGCAAGATTGGGCTATGAGAAAGTAACACTGGTCGAAAGCGAAGGACAGTGGAGTCAGCGCGGCGACATTATTGATGTGTTTCCTGTTTCATCGGAATTGCCCTTGCGAATTGATCTGTTTGGGGATGAATTAGAACAAATTCGGGAGTTTGATCCGGGGACACAACGATCGCTCGATCGTCTGAATCAAGTGGTTTTGACACCCACCAGCTTTAGTCCGATTATTCAATCTGCGCTCACCACCGAGCATCACAAAACCATCTGCACCGTTCTATCCGATGAAGATAGCGAACGCCTCATGATTGGGGAGCCGATCGAAGGAATGCGACGATTTTTGGGTTTGGCATTTGAAAACCCAGCTTCGTTGTTGGATTATTTACCTGAAAATACGATCGTGGCATTCGATGAAATTGTTCTTGCAGAAGCCCACAGCGATCGATGGTATGACCACGCTGAAGAACACTGGAACGAATCAAATTTAAATCAAATCATTCAACCGCTGCACCAAAACTTTGAAGCCAGTCTTGAAATAGCAGCGCGATTCGATCAAATTCACCTAAGTGAACTTGCCGAAGTCAATGCTGGATTGAATCTCTCCAGTCGCCCGATCGCCGCTATTCCCCACCAGTTTGGGAAACTCGCTGAAATTTTACGAGAAGAACGATCGAAGGGATTTTCGATTTGGCTTGTGTCTGCTCAGCCATCACGATCGGTTGCACTACTACAAGAACACGACTGCCCCGCACAGTTTATCCCAAATCCCAAAGACTTCCCCGCCATTGAAAAACTCATCACAGCCCGCGTCCCCGTTGGCGTGAAATATTCTGGCCTTGCGGAACTCGAAGGCTTTGTCCTGCCGACCTTTCGCATTGTGCTAGTCACCGATCGGGAATTCTTCGGGCAGCACACGCTCACCACGCCCACCTACATCCGCAAACGCCGCCGCGCCACCTCAAAACAAGTTGACCCCAACAAACTCCAACCCAATGATTATGTCGTCCATAAAACCCACGGCATTGGCAAATTTCTCAAACTCGAAAGTTTGACTTTAAACAATCAAACTCGTGAATATCTAGTTTTACAATATGCCGATGGAACCCTGCGCGTCGCCGCAGACCAAGTTGCTTCCCTGTCCCGCTTTCGAGCCGTCGGCGAGAAGAAACCCGAACTCAACAAAATGTCCAGCAAAGCCTGGGAAAAAACCAAAGGTAAAGTTAAAAAGGCCATCAAAAAAGTGGCCGTTGATTTGCTACAGCTTTATGCGAACCGCGCCCAGCAGACAGGATTTGCCTACCCACAGGACACTCCCTGGCAGCAAGAAATGGAGGACTCCTTCCCCTACCAGCCCACGCCCGACCAGCTTAAAGCCACGCAGGATGTGAAGTTAGACATGGAAAGCGATCGGCCCATGGATCGTTTAGTCTGCGGCGACGTGGGCTTTGGGAAGACCGAAGTTGCCATTCGCGCTATTTTCAAAGCTGTTACAACAGGCAAACAAGTAGCATTGTTAGCTCCAACCACTATTCTCACACAGCAGCATTACCACACATTAAAAGAACGATTTGCGCCTTATCCCGTTCACATTGGTCTACTCAATCGCTTTAAAACTAACAATGAGAAAAAAGATATTGTTCAACGGCTCAGCGTTGGCGAATTGGACATTGTTGTGGGAACGCATCAGTTATTAGGTAAAGGCGTTAGTTTTAAAGATTTAGGATTGCTAGTCATCGACGAAGAACAACGCTTCGGTGTTAATCAAAAAGAAAAAATAAAATCACTCCGATCGCAAATCGATGTCCTCACCCTCAGCGCTACACCGATTCCTAGAACCCTCTACATGTCACTCTCTGGGGTCCGCGAGATGAGCCTTATCACCACACCTCCACCGTCCCGAAGACCGATTAAAACTCACCTCTCACCCTACGACACCGAAATCATCCGATCGGCCCTGCGTCAAGAACTCGATCGGGGAGGCCAAATTTTCTACGTTGTGCCCCGAGTCGAAGGCATTGAAGAAATCTCGGCAACATTGAGAGAAATGGTCCCCGGTGCGCGGATTGCAGTCGCTCATGGACAAATGTTGGATTCAGAACTAGAGGCGACGATGTTAGCCTTTAGTCAAGCAGAAGCCGACATTTTAGTCTGCACGACCATTGTGGAATCAGGACTCGACATTCCCCGAGTCAACACCATCATCATTGAGAATGCACAGCTTTTTGGTTTATCACAGCTCTACCAATTGCGCGGTCGCGTGGGCCGAGCCGGAATTCAAGCCCACGCATGGATTCTCTATCCCAAGCAGCGAGAGCTTTCAGAAGCCGCAAGGCAACGCCTCCGAGCATTGCAGGAGTTCACGCAACTGGGTTCTGGATATCAGCTTGCGATGCGAGATATGGAGATTCGGGGCGTGGGAAATCTACTAGGTGCTGAGCAATCGGGGCAAATGGAAGCGATCGGATTTGATCTGTATATGGAAATGCTGGACGATGCAATCAAAGAGATTCGCGGTCAGGAAATTCCTCAAGTAGATGACACACAGATTGATCTAAATCTCACGGCTTTCATCCCTGCTGACTTCATCATTGATCCCGACCAAAAAATGTCCGCCTACCGGGCTGTAGCAGCGGCAAATAGCAAAAAAGAATTGATGGAAATTGCGGCGGATTGGGTCGATCGTTATGGTCAGATCCCCAGTGCAGCGCAGCAAATTTTGCGGGTAATGGAACTCAAGCAAGTCGCGAAAAAAGTCGGATTTTCCCGCATCAAACCCGACGGACAGCAGCACGTCATCCTCGAAACCCCAATGGAAGAACCTGCTTGGAAATTACTTAAAGAGAATCTCCCCAAGCATTTACATTCGCGCTTTGTGTATCAACCCGGCAAAATTACGGTACGAGGTCTCGGCACGCTGAGACCAGAACAGCAATTGGAAAGTTTGACCGATTGGATTAGTAAGATGCAAGGGGCACTGCCAGAGGCTGCGGCAGGATCATCCACCCCCTCAAATGACCAAACTGTTGTTCAAACTTGAGCAGATAACAACAGCCATCCCTGCCTTTCGAAATCGGGGACGGTGCGCATGATTCAGGAAAGATTATGACGGTTCGATTCTCATGATGGGAGGCTGCGCCAACGATCGCGTTCACAAGCCAAAGGCTAATGGCGGTTGCATTCTATGCGTTCAAAACTTGCTGTAAAAGACTTTGATGTTTTTTGGCCTCTTGGATATGCGCTTGGATATGCTTAAATCGGAACTCTTCCGTCAGTCCCATATTTGAATTTGAATTGCCTTCATACGTTCGTAACCACTGAAACCATATAGAAAATAAAGAATGAACATTATCCTGATGCGTAGCCAAATGTTCTAAATCTGTCATATCCGTCCCAAATAGGTTAGCTGATTGCTTAACACTCATCACCTTTGGATCGTAGGATAGTGCAAAACATTCGCATCCCTCTGAAGCTGCCATAATCACCCCATGGAGACGCATCGCGATCGTCAGGTCCATCTGCTGAAATAACCCTTTTAAAATCTGCGGCGACTCAATAAATTGAAGGGTGCTATTGGGGATTTTTGACTGTAAATCCTGAGCAAGTTTCAGATCTAAGCTTTCTTGAAAGGGCACCAAAACAATGTCGCATTGAGTACGGTCTTGAAAATGAATTAGCGCATCTGTGATAATGGTGAGCCGATCGGCAGTCAAACTCGAATGCTCACGCAGATTAACTGCAACACGAAGATTACTCTTATTCAAGTACGATAAATCAATATTGCCCTCAGCTTTCATGGCCCACACGGGGTCGGGCGCGATCGTCACCGGAATGCTCCAGTTTTGGACGAGATCATAAGAAGCGATATCTCTGACCGTCACGAGATGACAGCGTTTCAACACATGCCGTGTAAGCCAGCGGTTCGATCGGTGATGCAATGGCCCAATGCCCTGCGCCCAGGCAATAGTTCTCAGCCCAAGAAGCTGCGCGAGTTTCATTAAGCCGCCGTAGTACAGCGGACTCACTCGACTGCTGCTGTCTTGCATCAAGCTCCCACCGCCCCAAATGAAAAAATCCGATCGGCGCATTTCTCGTATCACCGCCAGCAAATCCCATCGATCGCAGGTCTTGACTTGGTAACGATCGCGGGTTTCGATCGGCTTCTTAGACAGAACGACGGGTTCGATATTTGGAGGCAACGCTTGTAAAAGGCAAACCAAGAGGGCTTCATCCCCAGCATTTCCCATGCCGTAGTAGCCACAGAGAATGGCGCGTTTTTTTAACATCATGTCTGACAAAGCTTGGGAGATTGGCTTCTATAATAGATCAGACTTTCAACAGATTTAGACTTTGCTGGGTAGCTGATGAACGCACTTTCGATTCCGACTTGGATTATTCATATTTCTAGCGTCATTGAATGGATTGTGGCGATTTTTTTGATTTGGCGCTTTGCTGAGGTGAAGCAGCTTCCCGCTTGGCGATCGTTGTCTTGGGGAATGTTGCCGTCTCTAGTGAGTGCGATGTGTGCTTGTACTTGGCATTTTTTTGATAATGCGGTGCGTTTGGATTGGTTGGTGACAGTGCAGGCCGCAACAACGGTAATCGGAAACTGTACGATGATGGTGGCGGCTTGGTGGATTTGGAAAAACCGATCGGTGGGAAGCGCTGATGTTGAATGATTTGAGTTTTCAAAATCTACTGTCTAGTTTGTTATCTAAGGAATCTTTATTTGGACTCTCACTTTTTCCTTATCTAGCCTTTCTATGGTTTTTGGGAAAATCGGGTCAGACGCCAAAGATCGCGCTGCGGGGTTTTTATCTTCTGCTCGTCTTTGTGGTAGTCACGATTCCGGCGGGAATTTATGCCAAGGTTGCTTATGGAGCCGAGTTAGCGAATGTGGATTGGCTCCATGGCAGTGCGGAATCGTTTTTGACGCTCTCGAATGTGGTGGTGGTTTGGGGGTTTTCCAAGGCGATCGACTCAGCTCAGTCTTCAGCGTCTATAATTTCAGGGGATAAAGTTCACCCATCTGAATCTCGTTCCCCTGACGCCACTCTTGAAATCCTAGACTCTGAAAGTCCCTAGTTAAGAGGAACTTCACCGATCGTTCGATCGTCAATGCAGTCGTTAGTAGCTTAAGGTTGTTCAAAAACAGGTCAGAGGCAGCTACGTCCTTGGGCTAAGGTTTGGTAGATCCAAGCTTTGAGTGTGGCACAATCATCGCCGATCGGTTCAAATCTCGTCGGTTGGCTAAAGCTTAGTCACAACAGCTTAGTCACAACGCAAATCGAGTCACACTCAACGTCCCTGTTTAAATCATCCTCGTTTCAGTTTGTCCTTTTACTGTGCCCCTGTGGCTTCAGGAGTCTGAATGAAATCTTTAATTCGTTGGAGTACAAAAGTTAGCTTGGCCAGTGGTGCCGTACTAAGTACGCTTTTACTTAATGCGCTGTCTGTTCTAGCGCTGACCCCAGAGCAAATTGTTCAAAAACTGGGTCCGATCCCCGTTTTCACCTTGAC
>JANMIS010001056.1:0-1154 GCA_031375925.1 Synechococcales cyanobacterium OTE_70_concoct_197_sub | reverse complement strand
AAACCTACGAAACTCAACGCAAGGAGCGATTGGGCAAGCAAGCCGACGAACCGCACCGATTCCGCTACAAGAAACTAGCGACCTAACTTTTAACCGGCGCAGCCGCGAGCACCGCAAATCACAGCCACGATCTTTGACCGTGGCCGTCATGCCACCGTTCCGATACGGGAGGATACGGTCGACTTGGGCCCTATTTGTCTCAAAAACATACGACAATCTGGAATGCATGGATTGCTTTTCCATGCCCGAAACACCCACTTTTCTTCATGGGTGACTAGAATCACCGGCACACCGCATCCCCCTCCGCCATGATTTAGCTTGCCCTCCCCACGGGATTCTTCCATGAATCACAAAATTGCTTGCCCGCATTGCCAACATAGCTTGTCGATCAAGGAGCCTAAACCGGGCAGGTACAAGCCGAAGTGTTCTGGCTGCAACAGTCCATTCATCATTGTCGTTGAAGCTGGCGAACCGCTTAGAATTACCGTTACAACTGTGGCCCCAAAGGTCAGCGGTTTCGACGAAACTGTTGAGCCACACGAATCCTCAGAAGCAACTCGGCCCGCAAATGTCACTTTGCCTCCACCGAGTCCCTCCAATATATCGGGAAGTAACAAGCCGTCTGGTTTTGAACAAACCCTGGACCAATCGGGCGGCAAAGGAACCAGTCGCGAATTCTCCGTCAATCAGCAAACCATGGACTCGGCGCCGAGCCAATCGTTGTCATCGGCTTCAAAATCCGCCACCAGCCGACCAGAATCGGCCGACGCGGCTGCTCCAATTAACCGTTTGGGCGGGTACCGGATCCTGAAGGAACTCGGGGCGGGCGGGATGGGTTCCGTGTATCTCGCCAAGCAGATATCACTCGATAGATCATGTGCGGTGAAGACCATTCAAGCCAAGTGGGCGCAGAACCCTCGCGTCATCGCTCGGTTTATTCGCGAAGCGTACGCTGCCGCACAACTTACACACCACAACGTCGTCCAAATCTACGACCTTGGCGTGGATGGCAATACTAACTTCTTTAGTATGGAGCTGGTGTCGGGTGGTTCGCTAGATGACCAATTGAAAAACAAAGGCAAACTGCAACCAAAACTGGCGTCCATGCTAATCCTCCAGGCTTCGAGAGGTCTCAAGTTTGCACATGACCATGG
>JANMIS010000953.1:0-4478 GCA_031375925.1 Synechococcales cyanobacterium OTE_70_concoct_197_sub | reverse complement strand
TTGGCCGGACTTCTTTGGGTTCATGACCGAGTTCCATGTCGTAGCTGTCGGCGAGGGAGTGGGCCGGGTCGGTGCTGAGGACGAGGGTTTTGTAACCTAGCTCGGCACAGCGGAGACCTGTTGCGGCTGCAACGGAGGTTTTTCCCACGCCGCCTTTTCCTGTCATCAAAATTACACGCATGTGCCGAAATCCTACGTTCTTGAGAGTGTTTACGTTTTGTAACTTATTCTCATTGTGACATATCCGCTCAAGAATTTCGCCATGGAAGATGTTGTTGAAGAACATTCCAAGGTTTACAGTGCCAATAGTCAAGATGCTTGCTGATCAACCCTGCATCGTCTAGGGTCAATTCGCTCCAGCCAGAAATAGAAATTCTAGGGTTCCATGGAAGGGGTGTCGTCCAACTGAGTGTCCAATCGGTGCGAATTTGATTTTCGGTCTGCTGGATATCGTGGAGGTCAAGCTGGGGAACTTTAAAAAAACGATCGATCAACCCAATCATCTCTCTATACTTTTTCACCCCATAAAACTCAGTCATGGGATCTTTGAAGAATACCTCTTCGGCATAGAGACTATAGGTTTGAGCTTTAGGAAAGCGATCGTAGTCCTGACGGAGGGCGGTGAGAATGTCCATAGGTTATGAAGCGAAAATTTAGCGGTTTGGTTCTTAAGGACGTTGCATCAACAATTCTTCTAGCCGTTGAATGGTTTCAGATTGCTGCATCAGTAGTTGCTGCAACTCAATGATTTGTATGTCTTTGAGATGATCTAGTTTCTCATGCAGCAATTCAATTTCAAGCTCAGCTTTGATATCGCAATCTAGATCTTGCTTTGCCCGCAGACGATCGATTTCTGATTGTCGATTTTGACTCATCAAAATAAACGGCGTGGCATAGGCAGCTTGAAAAGACAGGGCTAAGTTGAGCAAAATGAATGGATAGGGATCCCAATGCTGCGTCCAGGCAGCGATATTGAGCACGATCCACAGCATTAATAAGCTGCTCTGAATTATAATAAATCGCCAGGACCCTACAGTATTCGTAACCGCATCTGCAAATTCGCCCCCCTTTGAAGATTTTGGCAACTGGGCGTTTCTAGCAGGTTGCTGTTCTCGCAAATGTTTTAGATATTGAATGTCTTCCGATGTGATCTCAATGCGATCGAGAAGGCGACTTTGCATTTAAAAGTGTCCTGAGGTTAGGTTAGTAGTCACTATCTGCCACACAAATCCCCTGACATTTAATGCCATTGGTTGCAGTGCGTTGGCAGTGTTGGCAGAGGATTTTTTCAGGCTTGGGGAGCTTTTTGTCGGCGGGTTCGGGGGTTGGGTTGGAACTCATTGCGCATTATTTGGAGAAGGATACTCATAGTTTACAATATTTTACGAAGGGCCGTTTGTGTTGATATCAGCCTGATAACGCCTAGGCGTGTAGATCCAAGGCAACGCATGTCTCTCTCTCTCCAAAACCCTTGTCTGACTTGATCCAACAATGATCAAAGTCCGCATATCTGCATCTTCTGATTTCAAATCTGCTAAAGTCGTCACTTGAATGAATTCCCCCGATCGCCCCACACTCCGCGCCAAAATCACGGGGGTTGAACCCGATCGGAATTGCAACAACAATTCGCGGGTGCGATCGAGTTGCCACCGCCTCTGAGTCGAGATGGGATTATAAAATGCCATTACAAAATCACCACTCGCCGCCGCCGTTAAGCGCTGTTCAATCATCGACCAAGGTTTCAAAATATCCGACAACGAGATCACGCAAAAGTCGTGTCCTAACGGCGCACCGATGCGTGCTGCCGCCGCTTGCATCGCCGAAATGCCGGGACAAATTTGCAACTCGATCGATCGCCATTCTGGTTTGTCATCCGTTTCGATCGCTTCAAAGACCGCCGCCGCCATTGCAAAGATTCCCGGATCGCCTGAGGATACAACCACAACCGATCGCCCAGAAGCCGCCAAATCCAAAGCTTGCCGTGAACGATCGAGTTCAACTCGGTTATCAGAGTCGTGACGAATTTGATCGGTGCGCAGAGGCTCAACTAAATTCAAATAGGTCGTGTAGCCCACCCAATCGGTGGATTGCTGAAGCACTTGCCGCACCTCAGGCGACATCCACCGCAGATCTCCCGGTCCCGTTCCAATCACAAAAAGCTTGCCAGAAAATGGGTTCGATGCATTGAGTTGGGGTGAATGATAGACGAGGGTGCGATCGTTTGGAGTGCCTTGAGTCTGCGTGATTTGAATGGTTAATTCGGCATCGTCAGCAAAGGGAAGTTTGCTTTGCATTAACCAAGGCGCATGGCCTTCGAGTTTGACGGTTTGGCCTGCAAGGAGATTGGACAGAAAGGTTTTGGCATGTTCTGGATTAACCAGGCGATATCCTGTGGGAGGCGCTAACAATGCAGTGCGAAACCGAATGTCACCGCTCGTTGTCACGGCTGCTTCAGTGTTGAATATCGCCGCAATATCCCGTGCAATCGCATTGGCCCCCTGCAATCCACCCAGCAATGGCTCCACGGCACTGCCGTCTTCTGCGATCGCTATTACAGGCGGTTCTTGCCATTTGTCATTTAACAGTTCGGCAATGCTACGAATGATAATCCCAGATGCACAGACTGCGCCGATCGTAAACCCAGAACAAAACAACGATCGAATGGTTTCGCCGAAGTTGTGATAAACCAAATCGACATCACTCAGTTCAACCCGATCGGCTAACCCATAGGTAACCACATCAGGAAGTGTATTCTTAATTTGACGGGCGACGGAGACACCCTGTTGACTTAAAACGAGGATTGCGATCGGCATTGATATCCCCAAGCGTTGATTTCAAAATGTTCATTCAGGATCAAATCCCAATTCTTTCAGCCGCTGAGCTAGGCGATCGGCCCGCTGTCGTTCTTCATCGGCCCGTTGGTCAGCCGCTTCGACTTTTTCATTAGCCCAGGGAAGCATCGTCCCCTCTGCATCCCACCACCGTAACCACCAACCCATCCGATTTTGTCGCTTGCCGTACCATGCTGTGATCGACAGTCTCATCGGTTCTATCCAATACCGACCTGATTCTTCAACTGTAAGGCGTTTGTAGAACCCTGATTCATTCAGCAGATAGACCTGGAAATCACCACTCTTTGGCTCAAAAATCCCATAGTAAGGAACTTTTAAAACGCGCTCATAGTAGTACCATTTACCCATGGGATTATCTAACTTGTTGGAATATTCTGTCCCATCTGTATCCGACAAAAACTCTAAAACGATCGTCGGGACATCGTCCTGCAGGTGAGGTGTGTAGCTTTTATCGACTTCTTCCATTGGCACAGTAACGTTCGCAATGTAGGCCCAGTCGGGGGCTTTTGCAATTGTCTTACCATCTACCGTCGCGATCACGCCGTAGTCAGTACAAACCAGTGCGTTCTCGGGTAACAATCCTGCTAATGCCAAGACTTCAGTTAAGCCAGCGGCGATCGAGGGTTGATGAATATTGTCCACGGGGTCATCCGGCAAAATAAAGTCGTCAGGCAGCTTGTCCCAAGTGATCACTGGAACTGTGGCGATCTGCTTCACCGTAGTCGGTGGGGTTTGTCGGATTTTAGGTTTATCTTCAGCCAGCATCTTCGATCTCCTTGGGACATTCGATCGTCTTATCAATATTAACTCAAATAAAGCTAGCTTTGCGTTCTCAGCCTTCGCGCCATTTCCATTGGCTCGGAATGACGATCATGGCAAAGTATGGAACTTGTGTCGGATCTACGTCACGAATGGAAATGATTTTTTGATCTTTCATAGTTGCTCTCTCAATGTATTTAGCCCGATCGAGCCACCCTAATTTCTCCAGAACACCATATACCTTGACGAAGTTACGCCCCAATTTCATAATCACAGCCGCATCCGACATTGCTAATCGATCGCGAATAACATCGGCATCCAACGTTCCTGTAATTGCAACAAATACGTCATTACGATAGGTTAAGGGAACGCCTAACATATCAGCACTGGCCATGATAGAAGACACGCCGGGAATCACTTCAGCAGAGAATCGATCGCTGAGGCGATTATACAAGTACATAAAGGTCCCGAAGAAAAACGGGTCGCCTTCACACAGCACCGCGACATCTTCCCCATTCGCTAAGTGAATCGCTAGTTCATCTGCGACCTTTTGATATCCGGGCTGGGATGATTCACCAGGTTTAAACGGGAGAACCATAGGAATTTCGAGTTGGTGGGGCTGAAGGTATTCGGCGACGATCGATCGGGAAATACAGCGTCCATCAGGGGATTTGGGATAGACGATGATGGGGACCGATCGTAAAATTCGATAGCCTTTTAGGGTTAATAATTCCGGATCTCCAGGGCCTAGACCAATGCCATAAAGTTTGCCAAGTTTGGGTGAATCAATCATATTTGCTACTCCTTTTCCTGTGCTAGGGCATTTACCGCAGCGGCAGCGATCGCGCTTCCCCCTTTGCGTCCATG
>JANMIS010000938.1:0-6248 GCA_031375925.1 Synechococcales cyanobacterium OTE_70_concoct_197_sub | reverse complement strand
GAGCAGATTGAATATGTCAAGCCTGATCTGATTTTGTTAGATGTGATGATGCCTGGAATCGACGGATTTGAAACCTGTCGAAGACTAAAAGCTGATCCTAAGACGGCTGCATTACCTATTATTTTCATGACAGCTCTTTCTGACACTGTTGATAAAGTTAAGGGATTAGAGCTGGGTGCCGTTGACTACATCACAAAGCCCTTTCAACATGAAGAGGTTTTGGCTAGAGTTCGTTTGCATCTTAGCCTTTTTAATATGAGCCGATCGTTAGAACAGAAGGTCGTCGAACAGGCTCAGACGGCTCTAGAACTGCAACAACTAGCCCAATCTCTAGAAGAGCGTGTTCAGGCTCGGACTCATCAAGTCGAACAATCTCTTAATAATCTTAAAACTACTCAACTTCAGCTAATTCAAAGTGAGAAGATGTCTGTATTGGGGCAGTTGGTTGCCGGAGTAGGCCATGAAATTAATAATCCGATCGGCTGTATTGATGGCAACATAAAACATGCTACTGACTATGTTCAGGATTTACTGGGACTTATTAATCTATATCAGGAAATCTATCCTGCACCTCCAACTAAAATTGCAGACTACATTGAAGAAATCGACCTGGAATATTTGACTGAAGATTTACCTAAATTGTTGAAGTCAATGAAATCTAGCTCTTCACGAATTCAGGAAATCAGTTTGTCCTTACGGAGCTTTTCAAGGTCAGACGATCGGATTCCAACAGAAGTGGATATCCATGAAGGCCTTGAGAGTACGATCATGATTTTAAAGCATCGTCTCAAGGCTAATGAATTGCGGCCTGAAATTAAAATTAAAATGGAATTAGGACAACTTCCTGTCATTAGTGCATATTCAGGTCCTCTTAATCAGGTCTTTATGAATATTGTTGCAAATGCTATTGATGCTATTGATGAAAGTTATCAGCATCCCGACAGAGATCCCGGAAAAGTCGGAAGCATTGACATTGTGACTTCGGTTGATAGAAGTAACCAACAAATTTGTTTGTCTATTAAAGATAATGGGACGGGAATTTCTGAAGAAATTAAGGATCGTATTTTTGAGCAGTCTTTTACGACAAAACCGATCGGTCAAGGCACTGGCTTAGGATTGGCTATTAGCCAGCAGATTATTGAAGAAAAGCATGGTGGCCATTTACTCTGTAAATCTGCGATCGGCAGTGGAACAGAGTTTCAAATCCGTCTTCCCATGTAACGAATTCCCGCGCAGCTTGATGAACATGTCCAAGCCATTGCCAAGCTTTTGTATGCTGACGCTGACAAAAGTAAAATGACTAATCTCGGTCAAATTGAATCAGGGATTCGGGAACAGCTTCAGGAACATGTCGGCCCGCAATTAGGCGTTTTTTATCACAGAAATTACAGGAACAAATCGAGGATACGTCCGCGTCGTAAAAAGCATTTTAGGCAATCTGCCTTTGAGTCAGAAGCAAGGACAGGCATTAGGTGTAGCCGCTGGTAAGCGCCTCAGTCCCTATCTGGAATTATGCTGTCTACGCTTAAGTGCAAATGTCAGTTATGCGAATGCTGAATCAGATTGAGAAATGCTAATGGGAATAACCGTCAGTGACACAACCCAACAGCGATCGATTGCATTATCTCTGCATCCGGCAACCGATCGCCCACCCATACTCCCGCTGGATTTCCCCCTGTGGGATCTGTTGTAAATGCACAAAGACGAGCGATCGTTATAGCTAATACTCCATTGTAAATTAGGATATCAAAGTAAATATTTTGATATTGTATGGCAAGACGATCGTAGAAACATCATTGGATCATCTGCTAATCTGAGGATAGCAATCAAAAAGAAATCATGTTTGACAATCTCTCAAAATTTCTCGCACAGCATTATTCTCAAGACTTTGCATCTTGGCTAATTGGGCGCAGAATTAAATTTACTGAACTCAAACCTACTGAACTCTCACTAGAGCCAGTTCGAGCAGATTCCGTCATTTTGCTCAAATCTCGAAAAATAATCTTGCATTGTGAATTTCAGATAGATCCTGATTTTAAGATGGGATTTCGGATGACAGATTACGCACTTCGTATTTATCGCAAATTTCCTTATCACGAGTTGATTCAAGTTGTTGTATATTTGCGCGAAACGCAGTCTCCTGAAGTTTGTCGTACGGTATGGCATCACAACAATACAACTCATCAATATCGTGTCATCAGAATCTGGGAACAGTCCACCGCGCCATTTCTAAAGTACCCTGGATTGTGGGCTTACGCGGCTCTAACCGATACGTCCGATCGAGAAGGCGTTCTTCGAGACGTGGCTGCTAAAATCGAAACTCTAGAGGATCAAACTCAGCAGAGTAACCTGACGGCAATCACTGCGGTAATCAGTGGGCTACAATTAGATAAGAACCTCATCCAGCGAATTCTACGGAGAGATATTATGAAAGAATCTGTAATTTATCAAGAATGGGAAGCTGAGAATAAAGAGCGCGGCAAGATTGAAGAGAGAAAGAATATAGCACTGAAAATGATTCAGGAAGGTGCGACGTTAGACTTCATTGCTCGGGTTACAGGGTTTTCGATCGACCAAATTCATGACCTCCAAACGATACCTCACTAATCTTGCAATCGATCGTCACCCATCGAGATTGCAAATCTCAATAACATTCTCACTCACAGAAACTGGCAGACCTCGGCCAGTTTTTGTAATGTGAAGAACAAGTATGGGTAGGATAGAGTTGCCGATCGCACCCACGCCGCTTATGAAATCAAAACGTGAGCTTCAAACTCAGCTCAAAGAACAGCACGGCATCAATAAAAATATCAGCGACTCCCTCAGTCGGGAACAATGTGAAACATTATTAGAATCTCTCAGCAAAGATGAAGCCATTGCCAAGATCGTTGCGGCTTTTAGTGAAAAGAACGCTGAACTGGGTAAAAATAATGCCAACTTTGGCCGTGCCCGCAGTCAAGCCGAAACTAAACTCAACACCCTTAAGATAAAGTACGACGAATTAGAAGACTCGATCGCTGCACTAGAAACCACTAACCAATCCCTCGCCACGCGCAAACAACAACTGGAAAGCGATCGTCAAGCCCTCAGCAGCGAAATCCAGAAAATTACCGCCGAAAACGAAGCCCTGAGTAGTACCGTTACCGATCTCACCGTCCGTACTGACGAACTCACCGACGCCAACGACCAACTCAAAAAAGATAACAAAGCCCTCAAAAACACTCTAGACGCCATCAAACTCCGCCTCGCCAAAGATGTCAAACAACTTCTAAAATACGAAGATAGCGAAATCCGAAAAGCCCTCATGAAACTTTTTAACTCAACTTTAGGTTAATCCATAACACCATGGCAAAATCAAAAGCTCGAACCTACAAAACTCTGACTTATAAAGAACTTCAAACTCATAACAAAGAAGCCCGATCGCAACTTAAATCAACCGATCGCCAATGGCTCAAAACCAACGGCTACAAAAATCTCGGCTGGAACAATACGATCGCGCTCTACGAACAAATAGCCGATCTTCAATCCCAATATGACTTAGAAAATGATAGTCTCGAAGATCTATTTCTCCAAGCCGATCGCATTGGCAACAAATACCAAACTCCCGAAGAAATCTCGGCATTCCAAGCTGAATTCGCCAGTGAAGCTAATGCAATCGCCGAACTCATCGAAGCACAATTTCCCGATCATGAACCTGAAATAATCGATTATGGAACCCAACATCAACCCCGAAAGCTTCAACGAAAAAACACTAAAAGAGCTATTTCAAATCGCCAATAAAGTTGGAGGAAAACGTTACAATCGACTGACTCAAAAAGACTTTGAGGATTATCGAAAATTTGACTATTGGCGCTATCAGGGGGGTGACTACGAATGTGGCACCACCGATGAAAGTAAAGCTTGGGTCAATGCCCATTCTGATTTTCATTGTCCTATCTGCGAAAATCGTTTCTCTCAAAGAGGCGGTAAAACCATCGATCATAAACTTCCTCGATCGCAATATCCATGGCTTTCCATGACCTCCGCAAACCTCTGGGTGATTTGCCGTGACTGCAATCGTGAAAAAGCAGAAATGCACTGGTATCAATATGAGCACTACATATTTGTCAATACCTTAAATTATTATGAGAACGTCCGTTTAGCACGTCCCCGAAATCTTCTCAAAACGCTTTCGGCATCAGAAATGTAATAAACAGATTTTCTTTATAGATAATTGCCCTACCAGAAATGTGTGGCCGCTATCCTAAAAAGAACTTAATAAAATCTTTCCCAGCTTTGGGTTTGATCTCCGTGAGCGCCTTCTTCAGATGGACGATCGCCTCAGCCGTCGGGTCTCGGCTTTCGTTGACCCAGCGGTTAATTGTGGATCGATCGATCGCCATTTGAGAAGCTAAGGCACTTTGGGAAATCTCGTGCTTTTTTAGAACTTGTTTCAACGCCTGTCCAGCCCGCCCCATATATCCCCAGCTTGAAAAAGACCGTACTGGGATATCGAAAAACTTAGATTCAAGCAACTGAATCAACCGGAGACGCCTGCTGGCGAAGATTGGCCTCTAGTTTCAAACAGTTGCTGCCATCCACCTGCAATCGATATTCCACACGATCCATTAAGCGATTTAAAATCAGCCATCCGTATCCGTGCTCTTGCTTATCTTCGGGTGAAGGCGCATGATAGTCTGCGGGATTGTACCCCGCGCCTTGGTCCCAGATTTCGATCGATAGGTCCCGATCGTGAAGCTCTAACTTCAAAATTACGGGCAAATTTGGCTGATCTCGATGGGCATGACGAACAACGTTAGAATAGGCCTCGACTAGGGCGAGTCGGAGTCTTGCTGTTTGCCGAGTCCAGTCTACTTCGTCTCCTAGGGCCAGTCTTAGCGTGCTGAAGAGCCATTCTTCGGCGACGCTTAAAAAGAGTAAATCACTGGGTAGGTGCAATTCAGTTTTCATGTTAAAGCACCTCCAGAGAGAGGATTGTTTGGTCATCTTCTTGGGCGATGGTTTTGTTGCGAATTTGTTGAAGAAGGTGTTGAAGGTCAATGGTGCTGCCTTCTTGTTTGAGGAGTTTCCAGAGGCCCGATTGCTGTAGCATCATGCTTTCGATCGTAGTCCCCGGCAGTAGCTCCGCTTCTTGTCCCTCGCGCATGGTCGCTTCCGTAATCCCATCGCTGGTTAATAGAAAAACATCGCCCGAGGCTAGCTTCACCTCTCCGCACGGTGCCGTCCAACGCGCGCGAATCCCCAAAGGAATGCCTCGTGTGGTTGGATATTCTGGCTCCGACAGGTCCGCGTTATTGCAAGAATATTTCATGGGGTAGAGATGGCCTGCATTGGCATAGAGCAGTTGTCCTGTTTCGGGGCGGTAGCGGGCCAAAACCATCGTAATGAAGCAGTTTGTACTGACCAAATCATCAAACAAAATCCGGTTAAGATTCTGCATGACATCTTGAGGTTCTGGCGAGATCTCTTGGCCCAGTTCGCGTCGCAGCACCGAAATGGCACTGGCCATAAAGAGTGCCGCTGGAACGCCTTTCCCTGAGACATCGCCCACACCTACCCAGAGGTCGCCTTGGGGATGATGGTAAACTTCAAAGAAGTCGCCGCCTACCTCGCGAGCGGCATGGCAGCAGGCTTGAATTCTTAAGCCTTCGACTTCCGGTAGGGTTTGCCGCAGGAGGTTGTTTTGAATCTGCCTGGCGACGGAAAGTTCGGCGCGCATTTGCTCGGCTTGCTGCTGGGTGCGTTGGTAGAGTTTGGCTTGGGAGATGGCGATCGCCGCTTGCTCCACAACCATTTCTAGCAGCTTAATATCCTCTGCTTGCCACAGCGTCTGCGTCCGGCTAAGGGTAAGGATTCCGAGGAGATCGCTTTGGTAAGTGCAGGGCAGGACAATCCGATCGCTGCTAAGATTTTTGCTTTCACTAGGCGCTGTTTGGAGCTTAAAGGACTTGATGCTGGTTTCGAGGGAAACGGGTTGGTAGAGGATGGTTTGGAGTAAATCCTGAAGATTGGAGTCTAGCTTACGAGGGTCGTTTAGAGTCACCAAATCCCCCCCCTCATCTGGACTGATTTGGTCGAAAATCGGCTGGGTGATTTGGATGCCGCTTTCGACGGGGTAAAGAATGCAGAGGTCAGCGCTGAAGGCATTCCGTAAGGTGCTAACGATCGTTTGCAACATGCTGCGGTAGTCGAGGGATTCTCGAATGGCCGTTGTGATGGTGTTGAATAAAGATTCTCTCCGTAGAGAA
>JANMIS010000928.1:0-4348 GCA_031375925.1 Synechococcales cyanobacterium OTE_70_concoct_197_sub | reverse complement strand
CCAAAGACTCGCCCAGTCTTACCTCGAACCAGTTCAGGCACATCAGGATTTTTCTTTTGGGGCATAATGCTGGATCCTGTGGCACAGGCATCGGTCAAGGTAATGAACCCGAACTCTTGGGAGGCCCAGAAGATCACTTCTTCGGATAGACGGCTGAGATGGGCCATCACCAAGCTCGCTGCCGCTAAAAACTCAACGGCGAAGTCTCGATCGCCCTTACAACGAAGGCGTTACAATAAAAACTGATCCAATCAATCTGGCAGGGGCTTTATGGGACTTTTCGATGATGTGAGCAAATTTCTAGAAAATCAAATCGATGAATTTCTAAAAAACAATCCCCATTTAGAACTGCAAGCCCTAGACGAAAAACTTGCCGAACAACAGCGCGAATCCGATCGGCTCCTAGTAGATCTAAGATCCCGCCTCCAAACCGTAGAATTCAAAATTCGCGAAACAGCGGAAGAAATCAAACGGTGGCATACTCGAATTGAAAAAGCAAAAAAAGCAGGGCGTAACGACCTCGTGGTCTTGGCCGAAGCCCACGAAGCGGAACTATTGCGAGAAGGCAACCAAATCTGGGGCCAAATGGAACTCCTCCGAGATCGCATCCCCCAAACCGAAAAACTCGCCCTCCAAATCCAGCAGCGCCGCCAAGAGCTCAAAGTTAAGCTCGAAGAAGCTCGATCGCAGCGAGCCGCCAGTCGCACTGCCGACAGCCCAAACCCTTGGCGAAACAGCAGCACCGTGAAAGCCATGCCTAAGATGCCGACGGATCCTCTAGAGAAGAAATTTGCATCATGGGAAGCCGAGGAAGAACTTCAACAAATGAAACGCAAGCTCGATCGCTAGAAAATTGTTGGTCATTTGCTTTGATTCATTGCCGCTATGCTTCACAATAAAGAGCGCAGAAAAGAGCGCAGATTTTCCTCATATCGTGCCTCGGGAGCGTTCCGGTGAATTTTCAGTCTGTTATTGCGGCCCTAAATCAGTTTTGGAGCGATCGGGGTTGCTTGATTGTGCAGCCCTACGACACGGAGAAGGGGGCGGGAACGAAGAGTCCCCATACATTTTTACGGGCGATCGGGCCAGAGCCTTGGTCGGTGGCTTACGTAGAGCCTTGCCGCCGTCCGGGGGATGGCCGCTACGGGGAAAACCCCAATCGGACGCAGCATTATTATCAGTATCAGGTGCTAATCAAGCCGTCGCCGGAAAACATTCAGGAGATGTATTTGGATTCGCTGCGAGTGTTAGGGATTAAGCCGGAGGATCACGATATTCGGTTTGTTGAAGATAACTGGGAAGATGCGGCGGTGGGGGCCTGGGGGACGGGCTGGGAAGTGTGGCTTGACGGGATGGAGGTGACACAGTTTACTTATTTTCAGCAGTGTGGTGGGTTGGATTGTAAGCCTGTATCAGTAGAGATTACCTATGGGCTGGAGCGGCTGACGATGTATTTGCAGGGTGTGGATTCAATTTTTGATATTCACTGGAATGATGCGTTGACTTACGGGGATGTGCATTTGCAAGGAGAGATTGAAGAATGCACTTATAATTTCGAAGCTTCGGATTCGGCGCTGTTGTTCAATTTGTTTGATTTATATGAAAAAGAGGCGTTGCGACTGATGGAGCGGGAGCTGGTATTACCTGCGTTTGGGTATGTGCTGAAATGTTCGCATTCGTTTAATCTTTTGGATGCGCGTGGGGTGATTTCGGTGACGGAAAGGACAAGATATATTGGGCGGGCGCGGAACCTATCGAAGCAGGTGGCGATCGCTTACTTGAAGAAGCGATCGGAGTTGGGGTTTCCTTTGTTGAAGAGGTCTGAGGAAAGAGAAACTTGAGGGGGTTTTCGTGGGGATTGGGCATGGGAAACCTGCCCGTACAGGGGGCGGGAAGATGAAGGATTTTCGAAACCAAACCTTACAGATCCGGGACGGGCGCGGAAAATAATTGATTAGGATAACCTGTACTGCTTGAAAACTCTTGCCCCAGAAAGGCGACGATCGTTAGGTCAACCCACTATCCTAAAAGAGCTTTAGTCCATTCATTTTTGCCAAGTCATGCCTACGCCTCCCATCACCATCTGCATCACCGTCGGTACTCGCCCCGAAGCGATCAAAATGGCCCCCGTCATTCAAGCCTTCAAACGATCGCCCCACTTCAATACCCGAGTCATCCTCACCGGACAGCATCGGGAAATGGTCGATCAAGTCATGCGGCTTTTTGAACTCAAAGCCGACTTCGACCTCGCCATCATGCAACCCAAGCAAACCCTTACAGATATTACCTGTAGCGCCTTGCGCGGACTCGAAGATCTGTTTATTAAACTAAAGCCTGCGATCGTCCTTGTCCAAGGGGATACCACCACCGCCTTCGCCGCCGCCCTCGCCGCCTTCTACCAAAAGATCCCCGTTGGCCACGTCGAAGCCGGACTTCGCACCGACAACATTCTCAACCCCTTCCCCGAAGAAGCCAACCGCCGCCTCGTCTCCCAAATCGCCCAACTCCATTTTGCCCCCACTAGCCTCAGCGCCGAAAATCTCCAAAAATCAGGCGTAATCACGGGCATCCACCAGACTGGAAACACCGTCATTGACGCACTGCTACAGGTCGCCGATCGCAATCCCCCCTGCAACATCCCCGGACTCGACTGGGGCAAGCACCGCGTCATCCTTTCCACGGTCCACCGTCGTGAAAACTGGGGCACACCCCTAGGCGACATCGCCCAAGGCTTTTTAAAAGTATTAGAAGCCTTTCCTGACACTGCGCTGCTTTTGCCACTACATCGAAACCCCACCGTCCGAGAACCCTTGACAGCCTTACTAGGCAGTCATCCCCGAGTCTTCTTAACCGAACCTCTAGACTATGTTGAACTGGTGGGAGCCATGAAACGATCGTATCTCCTTCTCACCGACTCCGGCGGCATTCAAGAAGAAGCCCCGAGTTTGGGCAAGCCTGTTTTAGTTTTACGCGAAACAACAGAGCGACCCGAGGCAATGATGGCGGGTACTGCGAAATTAATTGGAACTGAGACCGATCGGATCCTCAGGGAGGCGACGGCACTGCTCAGCGATCGGGGCGCCTACGATGCCATGGCCGGAGCGATTAGTCCTTTTGGTGATGGAAAAGCAGCCGATCGGATTTTGAACATTGTTAAAGACTATCTAGGTTAAAGACTATCTAGCATGGGATCTACGCCAGTATTCTGTGGCCCCCAAAGTCCCCCAATTCTGGGGGACTTTGAATTCCTAACCATCCAAAAGATTATGCTTTGACTCTTTCAAATCCTTCCAAAGCTGTTTAATTTGTTCATACGCCTCCTCCGGTGGAATTTTTCCGGAGGTCTCCAAATTGCACAAAATTGTAACCTTCTGTGCAAACTCCTGGAGATTGGCATCAAACATCAAATTCTCAGGCGAAAACTCACCCCGAAACTGCCCGTGGGGTGCCAGAAAATTTTCCTTACTCACCGTTGAATCTTGATCCATGTTAAATTCTCCCCTTAAAAAACGTATACCTTCCCAAAAGCCTAGCGTAAATCACTCCCCACCGCGCTAAGAACTAATCTAAAACTCATTATGAGAGCTGGTCAGTTCGAGAGATGGGCGTTGCTGACATAAGGTATGAGCGACTCAATCCGCAAAACCCGATCGGCGGTTACTTCACCTTTTTATTTCGGTTGCCCTCAATGTTACTTCAAAGCAAACCAGCGTACATTGATGTCATGGAAAACAACCAAAGGAGAAGCCCCCGAGCAAACAAAATGATTGAACCTCAGCTTTGAATTAAGTGTTTGAATTAAATGCTTGATTTCAATCCATCAAACCATTCTCAATTCACAATTCTACATTCACAATTCGGAGTCAATTATGTCTATCTCATTTGTCCGCTGGCAACCTTGGCAAGAAATGGAAGCCGCTCGTCGTCAACTTGATCACTTATTTGAAGAAATCTCGCCCGCTGCTGTTTTTGGCTCAACCCGAGACTCTCTAAATACCACCGTTAACCGTGCCGTTCGAGTTCCCGCTGTGGAACTTTTTGCCACCGACACCGCCTTAGTGCTTCGCGCTGAACTTCCCGGCCTTGAAGCGCAAGACCTAGATGTTCAAGTCACCCGCGAAACCGTCTCCATCAAGGGCATCAAACCCTCTCCGTTTGCAACAGCCCCAGATGCAGAAGCGACATCGGAAGCAGAAGCGTCCACCGCTGAAAATTCAGAGATAGCCGTTGCTGCACCGCACCTGTACCGATCGGAATTTCGCTACGGTGCATTCCACCGGGTTGTAGAGCTTCCCGTTGAAGTGGATCCTGACCAAGTGGTCGCTGACTTTAAGCAAGGCATCCTCAC
>JANMIS010000927.1:0-4162 GCA_031375925.1 Synechococcales cyanobacterium OTE_70_concoct_197_sub | reverse complement strand
AGCATCTCACCTTTGCAAGCAAGTATAAATACTTATTTGCTATAGAGGATGAGAATGAGCTAAACGCGCTGAAAATCGACCATTTAAGTAAGCACATCGATGTTTCAGCACTTGGTCTACATTTTTTGCATCCCACTGCGCCCCAGAAATCTTAATTCTTCGTCCTATTTGTTTAATTCCCGATTCCACAGACCCAGAGCCGATGGTAAATCCCTCTAATTTCAAGTAGTGATAATTGGGAATCCGTGGGCGATGTTTGACAAGATAAGCGATGAATTTAGGGACTGTTTCCAATTTACAATTGGAGAATAAAGCAATGGCTTCATCTACTTTTCCTTGCCAGAGTAGTGCTTCGACTTGATGGAGACGATCGTTCGAACCCCCGACTTTATATAAATTCTCAACTAGATGGAACCAATCTAGAATTTCACGACGTTTTTCAGGCAGAGCGATCGCCCGAAACAGATTCCAAATCCCGTCATGTCCATCCCCAATACAAGAAACAGTTTCGGACAGCGGTTGTCTATTAACCCAGTCTAGGAGGTCTTCATTTCGTTTAAAATAAGCACCGATTCCTTGACCTTCAAAGACGACGGCTTTGTAGTCATTCCAAATGCATTCTTCGCCTTTGGGTGTGCGGATTCTAGCTTTTCCACCATCTATACAAATAACTTCAATAGGTGTTTCATAAATGATTTCTTCAAATTCTTGATGATGAACTAATCTCTGATGTGTGCTATGTGAGATATGAATTCCCGTCAGTGTTGCTAAATCTTCTTCCGAACGACTATAAGAATTGTTTGCACTGACGAGTAAACTGCAAATTTCTAGATGTTCACTGATTTGAGTATGAGATTTTACGTTCAATTTTTGAGCTTGGCGCTCCGTGATTTGGATTTTCCCAAGGGTTGTTTTGAGCTTACGATATCTTCCGGCTGTAGTTTGAGTGGTATTTTCGATAAAAAAACACCGATCTCAGGACCGACTAACTCCAAAATTTTCTGACGGACAACGGTTTCAATTCCACCCAACGTCTGAATGGTTGCTGGATCGGTGTCAGAATAGAGAACTTTAGCAATCTGCTGGGCGTGGTACTGGACTTCTTTTAATTCTTCGGGAGTCATGACAAAGTTTCAGATTAGTTCCTCAATTTTGTCGTATTTTACGGAAATCATCACTGAGTATTTATACTTATTGCAAAGGTGAGATGCTCCCCTTACCACTGGCTCGATCGCCAACAACTCCCCAAGTTTGCTGTCGTTCAGGTTGAAGAAATGTTGCGGGAAATCTTGACGATCGAAGCCTTGGTGATGGCGGGGTGAACGGAATATCGGAACTTCGATCGACTATTTTTACTTCCACGGGATGGCAGTGCAGTTTGCCGAAGCCTTAGCCGAATGGTCCCACGCCAGAATGCGCACAGGGCTAGGTTACGGCGATCTCGAACCCGTTAATATTCGCGATATGTTAGCGCTTGGGAATTTCGATCGGATCTTCTAAAGTCAATCAAACGTAAGTTGTCAGGAGGTTTTATGAATCATGAATTTGAGGATGATCTGAATGACGACTTACTGCCTCACTATGACTTTGCCATTTCGGATGCATTTCCGACGGCTGAATCGGTGAATGAGGTGCTGCGGACGTTACTGACGATCGCCCAACGGCAGAAACAGACAGTTCCGGTAGAGTGAGGGCGGAGGAGTGCGATCGTCTACGTTAAACTAGAGAAACTATCTACCTGACGCACGCTATGCAAGTTCTATCTAGAATTACGTTTAATCCTGAAGTCATGGGTGGTAAGCCTTGTATTCGAGGATTGCGAGTCACGGTGGGGACGATCGTAGGGCTAATGGCTGCCGGACGATCGCCGGAAGAGATTTTGCTGGCCTATCCTTATTTGGAGTTAGCCGATATCTATGAGTCGCTGAGTTATGCCGCTTGGCGGGCTGAGGAGATTGAGGTGCCTTTGGTGTCGGCATGAAGATTTTGATAGACATGAATTTGTCACCGCTTTGGGTGGATGCCTTGACGAACGCAGGCATAGAAGCGGTCCACTGGTTTACGATCGGTGATCCGGCTGCGATCGACAGAGTCATTATGAGCTATGCCCAAACCCATGGATATGTTGTATTTACGAACGATCTAGATTTTGGAACCTTGTTGGCGATCACAAAATCACAGTTGCCGAGTGTCGTTCAAGTTCGCAATCAAGATTTATTGCCTGATGCAATCGGGGATGTTGTGATTGCAGCATTGCGTCAAGTTGAGGAACAGTTGGAATCAGGGGCTTTGGTAACGATCGATCATTCTCGGTTGCGAATACGGATTTTGCCGATCGGGTGAGATGGAGCAAAATGACCTTGTTCATCAACAAAAATGAGCAATTTTAACTATGGGCTTTCATGGATGAACCATCGATCAACCACCAATAACGTTCGAGCATGGTCACGCAGAGTCACCCCAGGCAAATGAATCGTACATCCTGCAAGTGCTTTTTGCTCACATGCTAAATTAAAAGCATCTTCTAGGGTCGGTGGACGTTTACCAACCTTGAACTGAAGTGACGTTCCATAGTGACAAACTATTTCTGCATCATATTTTCGATGCCATCTTTTCAAAAAATTAATACAGGCAGTCGTTCCAGCAAAGCAAGCAGCCCACCAATGAAGATAGGCTAATGAATCCCAGCCGTTTTCTATTGGCAGTAGTAGTAATGTTGCTTCTACTCCGTAAGGTTCTTCCCACTTAAAGTACTCATCATTTAAGGTGTGAGATATGTCCTGAACATTAAAATTTTCTAATTCCCAGTACAATAGCCATTTTTCTAAATCAACATCTGAACAAATAACACCGTTGGCAATCAATTCTCTAATCTGTGATTCCTCAGGAGATATTTTACCGAGTTGTCCAACCCAACCCAACCCAACCATTAAAGACTTCCTGTACTGAAATAATTGTAATCGCGCAATTTGTAAATTCTTGGATTCCCCGTTCATTTGTTTGAGGATGATTACCAATAAAGAGCGAAATATGATCCGTATCCAAAACATAACGAACCATAACCTTACCAGTCAATTGTATAAGCGGGATTATCAACATCTAGCTCTCGATCGGCGCGAAGTTGAGCCATAAATTCGATGAATGCTGGATCATCTTTAGAAATTTTTGGTAATTGCGTGATCGCCAAACCAGTGGAGATCGTTGGCTCCGATTCGGGCATAGAAAGCTGCAATGGCAGCACTTCGATCGATCGCATGACCATCTGTTCTTGTAGTTGATTTCCTAGGTCTACGATCGCTTGTTCTCGTGAATTTGCCGTCACCCGACATTCGGGCCATTCCCCAATCCACGCTAGAAATTCACCATTTGCCTGGTTCTTAACCCAGAGATGGCAATTTAGATTCGTAACCTGAACCTGGGTAACAGGTAAATTCATCACGGCTTCCTCAGAGAACTTTTTTCATTATAGCCTCTTAAAATGCCCAGAGAAGGACCATCGCACTTCCCATGATAAACCGTTGGCCAACCTCCCGGGACGGGAATCGCTACCCCACCTTCCTGATTTACCGACCTTTCCCCGCCATAAACACCTGCCAGATAATGGGATTAGTTGGAAACAACGCTGTAATAAATCGATCTATCTTTTTAGACATTATGCAACTTGACGGGCCATCAGATCCGCAAATACGCCCCGCTGTTCCATCAGTTCATCAAAGGACCCTTGCTGCATCACTTGGCCCTCGACAATCACATAAATGCGATCGGCATTACGAATTGTACTTAAACGATGTGCAATAACCACACGCGTAACATCTAACCGATTGAGGCTTTCGGTCACCATCGCTTGGGTTCGATTATCCAAGGCACTCGTGGCTTCATCAAAGATAAGAATCTTGGGTTTTAGCACCAACGATCGCGCAATCAACATGCGTTGCCGTTGACCACCAGATAGGTTTGTTCCCCCCTCCGAAATGACTGTGTGCATTCCCATAGGCATTTGTTCGATATCCTCCGCAAAGCCTGCCATGCGAGCGGCTTCCCAGGCTTCATCCATCGTCACCAACGCACCACCAGAGATATTTTCAAACATAGATGCACTACTGATTCGTCCATTTTGTAAGACCACACCTAACTGACGACGAATCGCAGAAATATCCAATCC
>JANMIS010000918.1:0-1998 GCA_031375925.1 Synechococcales cyanobacterium OTE_70_concoct_197_sub | reverse complement strand
CGGTGTAGGCGATTAAGACCCATTCACCATCGTGACGTTGACGGATTTGTTCTATGGTCAAAATGGTGGGGCTTTGGAGGTCCATAGGATTCTTTGCTCCTTGTGGTTATTTGTCTATTTTAACGTAATCGATTCTCCTCTTCTCACTTCAACATTCATCATTCTCAATTCATCCATTCTCGCAAAACCTCCAAACTCTCCTGCGTACTCAAGGTGTTCGGATGCCCTGCCGGAAGGACTTCCTGCCGAATGCTGAGGGTTTGCTCTAGGAGGGGGAAGGCACGATCGTAGTGCCCCATGTTGGCATAGAGAACTGCCAAATTATTCAGACTCGTTGCGGTATCGGGATGCCGATCGCCTAACGCTGTTTTTCTGATTTCTAATGCGGATTCGTACAACGGTAAGGCCCGATCGTATCAATCGCTATGCGGCTGCCACAATTTCAACTTGAACCTTCATACCAGCATGAGTCAGCATTGTAATTAATTGCTCGACTTGAAACCGATCGATGTCGCCTGTCATGAGACTCTCTACACAGTCGATCGGTGTTCTGAGATTTTTAGATGCGGTTTCTAGATTCCATTGATTCGATCGAATGAGTTTGCGAAGACTAATCATGAGGTCCGATCGCATGCGTAAATTTTCTGCTTCTTCGGGTAAGAATCCTAGGTCTTCAAAAACATTTGTATTGGATTGAGTCATGGGGTTTCCTTTCGTTGTTGAATCATTTGTTGATATCGTTGCTGTCCCAGTTCAATGTCGTTGCGGGATGTCTTTTGGGTTTTCTTTTGGAATGCATGTAGGACGTAGACGGCTTCCTCAAACTTGGCGACATAAAACACGCGGTACTTATCTTTAGTCCAAATCCGTATTTCTTCTACACCTTTGCCGATCGTAGTCATGGGTTTCACGTCTGATGCGACATCTCCCTGTTGGATCGATCGTAGCTCAAATCCTGCTTTACGACGGGCATCTTCTGGAAAGTCCATCAGGTCTTCCTTTGAACGACCTATCCATTCCAGCGGTTTATCCGTCATGGTTCGATCGTTGATGTCTCCTCGAAAGTCCGTTTCCTCAATTATACAAGATTGTCGATCGCCCGCCTCTACATCTCCGTAACGATCGCAAATCCCCTTGAACGACTTTAGGTTTCGGATACTCACGCCCTAGGGACATGCTACCCTAAATGCTAGTGAGGTCATGCTAGGAATATTCGATCGTGCTTTTAATTATTCGAGAACCTGCAGATCCGGAGCAAATTACTGCAATGCTTGGAGAGAATGATTTTTATATCAAATGTGTTGTGGACTTAGAACGGCTCATTCTATCGGGTGGTGGGAGACTCCATGCAGAAGCAGAGGGGGAGTTACTTGCAGCGGGGAGCTTACAGGATAATCTTTGGGGTTCTAGTTGGAGTCCTTATACTCAGGAAATTATCTATGAGTCGATGATCAACATTAGACCCTATCAAAATCGATCGATGCAGATTTTGGATGAGACGGTTCGTGTTCGCGTCAAAGCTGTTATGAATCATCTTCTTGGAGGTCAGTAATGCAAAACCCTATTTCTTTAGAGATTGATTTTCGATTGAATCGGTTATCGATTCGACTCGATCGCCTTGGGAAACATTTTGAACAGTTGGCATCGGAAGTTCGATCTGGAGAACAGATTGGGTTGAGTCTGAAGACGTTACAGGAATGTAAGCTGTTTATTGAGTGGACGGGGATTGATTTGGAGGTCGATCGGGCGTATGAGTTATTGCAGATGCAACGACAATTGGTGCAGTGGCAACGCAATTGGTCGGTGTTGTGGAAGTCTGAGGAGGAACGATCGCAGGTCGATCGGCAACTCCAAATTTGGGTACAACAGATCGAAGACATGTCAGGTGTTTTTGCTTAGGAATTGCGATCGATGACCATTCTTATGCGGCTGCAACAATTTCAACTTGGACTTTCATTCCACCATGGGTCAACATTGTAATCAGTTGTTCGACTTGAA
>JANMIS010000887.1:0-5030 GCA_031375925.1 Synechococcales cyanobacterium OTE_70_concoct_197_sub | reverse complement strand
CGAAGCAAATACGCAAACAGCCCACGCTAAAGAATGTAGTCCTTGTGGCGTTAACAGGCTACGGACAGGAATCCGATCGCCAAGCTTCCAAGGAGGCAGGCTTTAATCATCACCTTATTAAACCTGCACGGCTGGAGCAAGTTAGGAGAATTATCGCGAGCGTCGCAGAGCAACGTAATTCGACCCCCGAGCAGTCTTGTCCAACCGATACAGAATTAATCCATGAAAGGCAATCATGATCCTACAACGACTGCGGAACGAAACATCGCTCAACCATTCGGCCATTGAGTCGCAAATGCCGCTTCTCGACCCCGACATGTCACTAGACACTTATCGCCAACTCCTAACACGCTTCTTGGGCTACTACGCTCCCCTTGAAGCACTTCTTCAAACGAAGATCGAAAATTATTGGCCAGGCAAGGATTACGTTTGTACCGAACGCGAGAAAGTGCCGCATCTAAAAAAGGATCTGCAAGTTCTAGGCGAATCGACGCTGCAGGAGTATTGCACAAAACTAGTGCAAATAGAGACACCAGCGCAGGTACTCGGTTGTCTCTATGTGATTGAGGGGGCAACGCTCGGCGGTCAGATTATTAGCAAACATCTTCTTGGCAACCTCGGTCTCGGCCCCAATTCAGGTGCGGCATTTTTCAATGGCTACGGTGCGAACAGTGGGTCTAGATGGCAGTCGTTTCGCTCGTTTTTAACGAGTAGCGCCGAGCCGATAAACCAAGACGACGAAATCGTTGTGAGTGCCAACGAAACATTCCGCACACTCGCTGCGTGGCTTTTCCCGAAATCGTCAATCGAACCCCACTCATCGAAGCCTCGCGAGCTGCCTGGTGTCCACCAAAAAGTGCACCATATTGCTTCAATCGGGACACTGTACAGCTCGCGACGTGCCCCGAATAACTTGGCGAAGGTCGCTTCGACAAATGAGTGATGAACCATCCGAACTCTCAACGCCACTTCCCTGGGGGAACGGGCCGTACAGTATTAAGCGCCACGGACAGTCCCTGACAACGTGCGAGAGCGAACCCACGCGAACCCCTGGATGCATCCAGGCCCACGGCGTACTGTTCTCGCTACGAATCAGCGACCTAACCATCCTCCAAGTAAGCGAGAACACGGCTTGCTTCTTTCCAGATCCTCCCCAAGCGTTGCTGGGGCAACCGATATCGCGCGTGATTGGGAACGATAAAACCGAGCAACTTCGCGAACTGCTTTCACATCATCTTGTAGAGCGCTCGGTCAAGTACGTTTTTAACATGCTTGCGACCGATGGAATAACAACATTGGATGTGAGCATGCACACCAACGGTGGTGTTCTCCTTCTAGAATTCGAAGCAACCCATCGCAATTCGGACCACGACGGTCGCGACTACTTTTCGATTGTCAAAGCGGCTATCTGTCGAATACAGGCAGCCAATAATCTTCGCGACTTTTGCCAACGCGTCACCGAGGAGCTTGCAAAGATTACAGGCATCGACCGAAACATGGTCTATCGCTTTCATCCTGACTTTCATGGGGAAGTATTCGCCGAGAGCAAACGAGCGGACTTGCACTCACTGCTGGGGCTGCATTATCCAGCAGAGGACATTCCCAAGCAAGCTCGCGACATCTACAAACGCATTTGGATTCGCCCGTTGCCCGACGCGGCGGGAACATTGGTCGAGATGGTCCCGCTAGCCAATCCAGACACGGGGCAACCGCTCGACATGACTTACTGCTCCTTGAGGGGAGCGTCGGTAATGTATACCGAGTATTTGGCGAATATGGGCGTCCGAGCCTCCCTGACCATGCCGATTTTGGTCGATGGCGAGCTCTGGGGATTAATCGTCGGACAGCATAACTCGATAGCTAACTTTCCACACCAAATGCGCGAGGCTTGCGAGTTTCTCGCGCAAGTTGTTTCCCTGCAATTGAAATCGGTCGAGCAGAGTGAGCAGCTCTACTATCGGCTCAAGTTAGAGGGGGTTCACCAACAACTCGTGGCTCGTGCAGCGCAAGCGGGGGACCTTATGGCATTGAGCGACCACCAGCCGTCACTGCTCGATGCGATGGAGGCGGACGGAGCTGCGTTGTTCCACCTTGATCGATGGTGGTGTACTGGTAAGACTCCGAATGAAACTCAGCTTGACGAATTGGCTGACTGGTTGAATGGTCGCGCTGAGTTCGATTCAGCTACCCGTCCTGTCTTTGTCACCGATTCCCTTGTGCGATCGTATCCACCTGGAGCAGCCTTCGTGGATGTTGCAAGTGGCGTCCTAGCCGTGCGTGTATCGCGAATGCGGCGCGATCTCATTCTGTGGTTCCGGCCTGAAACCATTCAAACGATCAATTGGGCGGGTGAACCAAACACGAAACCTGCGACGTATGGACCGAACGGACCACGGTTGACTGTTCGAGGTTCTTTTGACCTCTTCGTGGAATCCGTGAAAGAGCGAGCGACGCCGTGGTCGCCCCTAGAAGTCGATTCGGCATTGCGATTGCGCATGCTTGTAATGGAATTGGTCGTATCCCGCTCTGAGCGTTTAGCCGAATTGAACGCAGATCTTACACGCAGCAATGACGAATTAGACGCTTTCGCATATGTCGCTTCGCACGATCTCAAAGAACCGTTGCGTGGCATTCACAAATACGCGCATCAGTTGCTGGAGTCAGCTCAGCTTTTGGATCAAGAAAGCCGACGACGCGTCGAAAACCTGATGCGGCTGACGGTACGGATGGATAGCCTCCTGGACTCATTGCTCCACTTTTCCAGAGTCGGTCGAACAACGCTGGAACTCGAAGCAGTTGATCTCAATGAAATCATCGATGAGTCTCTCGAGATGGTGGGCGCTCGCCGAAGCGATTGTACTCTGCGCGTAGAGGTTCCTCGACGCCTGCCAACATGGCGATGCGATCGTGTCCGTGTACGCGAGATATTTACCAACCTTATCAGCAACGCAATGAAGTATGTGCGTGGAACTTTTCCACACATCGAAATCGGCGTTATAACCCCCAGCGAAACCGGTGAACGCCCCAACGCGTCTGCCGTCTCAATAGGCCACACAATCTTCTACCTCAAAGACTTCGGTATCGGTGTAGAAACTCGGCACTACGAACAGATTTTCCGAATGTTCAAACGATTGCATGGTCGTGACGAGTTTGGGGGAGGCGTAGGCGCTGGCTTGACCATTGTTCAAAAACTGGTTAACCGCCACGGCGGCTGTGTGTGGTTGGATTCTGTCGTTGGAGTCGGAACGACGTTCTATTTCACCCTCCCCTGCGGTGACGAGGTGCAAATATGATCCGTCCACGTCAGGGACACGTATTAGTCGTTGAAGATTCGGATGAGGACTTTGAGACAGTCATGGATGCGTCGCGATTGGCGAATGTTGTGAACGAGATTCGGCGAGCGACCTCTGGCGATGAATGCCTCCAACACCTAGCAGACCTGGAAAATGGAAAACTGGCGTTGCCGCTCCTCGTGCTCTTGGACTTGAACACACCCAAAGGAGATGGACGCGACGCCCTGCGAGGGATCACTCGCAACGAACGGCTTCGAGCCATGCCGTTGGTTGTTATCAGTGCTTCCGCAAATTCGCGTGACGTCTGCTTCTGTTATGACCACGGAGCCAACGCTTACCATCTAAAGCCGGTGAGTTATCCGCAGCACCTACAAATTCTTCAGACCATTTTCTCCTATTGGCTCTCCTGTGCCATACTCCCTGAGCTTGAGGGGAGCCAGCGATGATGAATAGCAAATCTCAACGAATTCTAATTATCGAAGATGACGCGGATAGTCGAGCAGACTTACGACGAATGATTTTGTCTGGATCGGATCGTCGTTATGAGTTCTCAGAGGCGGAACTGGGGGCGACAGGCCTAAAGCTAGTGCAGGATAGTTCCAATCAACCGTTCGATTGCGTTCTTTTGGAATACCATTTGCCCGATTTGGATGCGCAAGAAATGCTTGTCGCTTTTCGTGACGGGCAAGATCTTCCACCCTGTCCGATCGTGGTGCTCACGGGCTCAGATCGCCAAGCGGGACGAGAATTACTACGTGGGGGAGCTCAAGATTACTTGGGAAAGAGCTGGATAACGCCAGAGAGCTTGACTCGAGCCATCGATAACGCCATCGAGCGATTTGCAATGCTGGTTGAACGCAAGAGAAACGATGCCGCCCTGAAAGAAAGCGAAGAGAAGTTTCGCTCGCTTTTGCAATCAGCGCCGGATGCGATGGTTATTGTCGATCAAACGGGAAAAATTGTCTTAGTCAATGCGGAGACGCATAGACTTTTTGGCTACGAGAGGTCTGAACTAATTGGCCAGGAGATTGAAATGCTCCTCCCGGCAGGATCTCTAGCTAAACACATTGATTTGCGAATGGCCTTCACCGCCGATCCCAGTGTTAGAATCATGGGAAAAGAGCAACGTCTTTCGGCGAGACACAAAGACGGAAGCGAGTTTCCGGTGGAAATCGCGCTGAGCCCAATTGCTCTGGGCAGTGGTCTTCTCATCTCCAGTTCGATTCGTGACATTTCGGATCGAATCTTCAACGAAAAAGCCATACTCGAAAGCGAAACGAGACTTGCGCTGGGTGTTGAGGTCGCAGGATTAGCGTTAGCGGAAGTGGATTACGAAACGGGAATGAACCACTTAACGGTAGGTGCGGCCAGATTGTTTGGTTTAGCGCAGGACTTCTTGGTTGTCCCCCGAGCCGCCGTACATGCGGCATTTCACCCGGACGATCGAGTTGAGTTAATGTCCCGCATTGCGGAATCGCTATCGCCGCGGGGACGTGGATGGTTTGCCATGGACCATCGTGTTCTTTGGCCTAATGGCGAGGTACATTGGCTGCGAGTACGAAAGCAAGTCTACTTCACAGGAGAGGGCGACCAGCGTCATCCAGTTCGAGCGATGCTAGCTGTATTTGACGTGACAGCCGAGAAGAATGCCGCAGAGATTGTGCGTGCAAGCGGAGAATTCGTGCGAGGGGTACTCGATTCGTTGCCCGATCATGTTTTAGTGCTCGATGACCTTGG
>JANMIS010000858.1:0-4666 GCA_031375925.1 Synechococcales cyanobacterium OTE_70_concoct_197_sub | reverse complement strand
CTGGCGGTCGTCCAGAGGGCTGTGATAGGGCTTGTGACTCAGTAGACATAGCGGTAAACGTGGATCGCGATCGGGGGGACTTAGATAGTGTAGAAACCTAAAAACTCATTCATCCCTAGAGTGCCTCAATTCCGCTTAGATTAAACATCTTCTTACACATCGGTCATCGCATGGCTCCCATGGTTTGTCGCCAGGAAAGGTCTTTAGAGAGAACTGTGAGCGCGCGTTTTTCGATGTCTGAGAAGCCGTTGAATGTGATGAGCTGTTGTAGGACTTGGTAAGTGAGTTGTTTGGCAAATTGTCCGCCTGCTTGCATGAGGTGACTGTAGTAGATGAATTGCGATCGGCCATTTTCGTCACGATGAAAGCTATGGATTTCGCTGTCGGTTAGTTTAATGACGGGGGTTTCAACAGGGACGACAACGGGAGGAATGCCTTGGATACCGTAGATGCTGTCGAGGTCACTATCGAGACTGCCAATGAGAACACAGCCAAGGACGGTGCGGGTTTCGGTGATGAGGTCGGGGGCGAAGATGGGGTCAGGTTCGCTGGTGAGGCGAGGGCCGAGGTTGTTGAAGTTAGGGTTGATGAGTTGGGAGTTGTAGATTAGGCCGATCGCCCAGTGGGTGCCGTTGGTGTCTTCGAGTTTAACGAAGGTGCCGAAGCCGTAGTCGTGCGACCTAGGCGCATCGAGAAATTCGGTCTGTTCATCGACTTGGACAAGGTAGTCGCAGTGGGAACTGGATTTGACGATTTTGCCGATACGCATGAGCTTGGGAGGGAATTTTATAGTTCTCTTGTTCTAAGAGTTTAATGGCTATTGGGGAATTTGGATGAGATTTTGTAGAGATCGCCTTATTTAATCGCCAATGAACACTGATTAAACAATGCATTCACTGACGCCATTAAGCGATCGAGGTCAGACACCGCATAACTCGTTAAATTCTTGGTAAACGTCTGTTTATGAAGCCTTCCAAATTGCCAAAATTGACCATTTGAGACCATTCCATAAACCATTTGATTAGGATTTGAGTTCAACTTTTGAATTGCAACAAGTTCAGCAAGGCATTGGCCCCAGCCTTTTATAAAATCATCTCGTTTCGCTTCGATCGCAACGAAATAGGGTTGTTTAAAAATTGTTTTACTGAGAGGCGATCGGCTTGCCAAAATATAATCAGGAATTCCAGTAAGATTGCTGTCGTAGGTCAGTGTTGTATGGCTCCAAAGAACAAAACTATCACAGTATTTGCGGTAAACTGTTTTGAGAATTGGGAAAATAATTGCCTCGCAGACTCCGTATTCAGATCCTTCAACGTTGAATTCTTTAAGGGTAAATGCCAAATCCTCCCGAAACACATCGCTGATTTGAAATGGCAGAGGTTCTAGAAAGTCCTGGTCGATCGTGGTGATCTGAAATTCCTCTACGACTTGGGCGATCGATCGATAACTTTCAAAAGACATGATTGAGGAGGGTTGTGGAGAATCATACTATTCTAATAGGCTAATGGGCACGATTTCAATAAATCGGTAATACTAGCCACAACTACTTTTGAGGCTAGTATACGAGCGATTTATTTAAGGGATTCGAGCAATTATTAGAACTCGCCAAAACCCTCGAAGAAAAAGCGGCTAGCGGCGAACTCACGCGGATCTGACCATGGGTATGGTGGGTGCAGATCTGAAAGCCGTCACCCAAAAAGCCGCTTACCTTGCGCTCCGTCGCCCGCACAGGTGCCCAAGCCCCGCGCGGCGTCTTATTGTGGGGACCACCGGGAACAGGAAAAACCCTGCTAGCGAAAGCGGTGGCATCCCAAGCCCGAGCAAACTTTATCTCCGTCAAAGGCCCGGAACTGATGACGCGCTGGGTGGGGGCGGCTGAGCAGGCAGTGCGAGACCTTTTTAGTAAGGCGCATTGCAAGCGATTCGTCGTCATCGGGCTAGTGGCGTTGAGAATCCGGAGTTGATTCAAATTCGTCAGGAAGATTTTGATTTGGCCTACGGGGCAATTGAGATTCAGCGATCCCTAATTTAAATGACTTTTCCAACTGAGAAGCCAATTGCAAAATCGTAATTTCATCAGCAGGACGACCCACTAATTGAATGCTAGTAGGAATGCCGGATTGACTCATTCCGTAGGGAAGAACGATCGCAGGTTGGCCGCTAGCATTAAATGCGGGACAAGGTGCAAACCATTTCGTAAGCTCATCAAGTAAGCGATTCAGTCCCAAGCTTTTGAATTCACCGACTTTCAACGCTGGACGCATCACGGTCGGCAACAAAATTACATCATAGGGATGACAGAGTTCAACCACCTTCCGAGCAAATCGGTACAGGCGTTGACGCGCTTTCACGTATTTCCCAGCGCGGTATACCTGAGCCTTGAACCACAGTTGACGGTTGATCCGATCGAGAAAAAATCCCGGTACGCCCACATCCGTCTGCGTTTGCCAAGCGATCGAAAATGGTTCGATCAATTCACTAAAATCAAAGTCTCCAAATTCGATCGGTTCTACAATATGTCCCAGTATTTCCAGTTGTTTTGCCGCAGCCATTACAGGTGCTTTGCAATCATCATCACATTCGCCGATCGGTGGAATAAATGTTGCAAATCCAATCCGCAGACGTTTGGGTTCTTGTTTTGATAGTTCTAAAAAGCTGGTTTCAGGACTGGGAAGCCAAAACGGATCGCCGAGCTGGTAGCCTTCGATCGCATCGAGAAAAGCCGCCGCATCCGCCACAGTCCTCGACAGTCCACCACCCACCACACACCCCGTAAAAAATTCATCCACAGGTGCATTAGACACCCGACCCCGCGAAGGTTTTAGCCCAACTAACCCGCAGCAAGCCGCCGGAATCCGAATCGACCCGGCCCCATCCGAACCCTGAGCGATCGCACAAAGTCCTGCCGCTACAGCCGCACCCGCACCCCCACTCGACCCACCCGCCAAATAGTCCAAATTCCACGGATTTCGCGCAGGGGGAAAGCCGCTAGGTTCGACATAGGGCAAAGATCCAAGCTGTGACGTAGCAGTCTTGCCTAAGATGACAAACCCCGCTTCTCTCATGCGAGTGGTGATGTGGTCGTCCCGATCGGCGATTCGATTTTTTGCAACTTTAATCCCATAGGAGCAGGGCATTCCCGCGACGGGGTTCAGGTCTTTGATGGCTGTTGGTACGCCGTAAAAGGGTGGAATGGTTTCGAGTTTAGCCAAAGCTTCTGTTTTGTTTACCGCATCGTCGATCGCTTGCTCTGCGGCTACATGGAAGAATGCGCCGAGTTTTGGGTTCAGTTGCTCGATGCGATCGAGGTAAATCTCGGTCAAATCTAACGGCGAAACCTCCCCACAGCGAATCAACCGAGCTTGTTCGAGGGCAGAGGTAAATGCAAGGTCAGCGGAGTTCATGGTGGCAGTTTATAATGGAATTGAGAGTTTTGAATTATATCTATGGTACTAAAATAATCTTATGACAAACCGGATTGACTATCTTCGGATTAGCTTAATCGATCGCTGTAATTTTCGCTGTACTTACTGTATGCCGGAAGATATAGAGATTGATTATTTACTTAAGCAGGACCTGTTAACCCAGTCAGAACTCCTAACATTATTGCGTGAAGTCTTTATTCCGGCTGGATTTACAAAGTTTCGGTTGACGGGCGGGGAGCCATTGATACGTCCTGATGTTGTCGAAATTGTAGAGGCGATCGTCAAGCTCCCCGAAACTCAAGATTTATCCCTCACTACCAATGGTTTTCTCCTTCCCGAAAAAGCTCAAGCACTCTACGACGCGGGACTTCGACGGATTAATATTAGTTTGGATTCATTAGATGCAGCGACCTTTGATCAATTAATCGGGCGACGATCGACCGGATCAAAAACCAATTGGGATAAAGTTTGGTCAGGGATTCAAACTGCCCACGCTGTTGGCTTTAATCCTTTGAAGCTTAATGTAGTCGTCGTGCCCGGAGTAAACGATCGGGAGATCCTCGATTTAGCCGCTTTAAGCATCGATCGGGAATGGCATGTGCGGTTTATTGAATTCATGCCGATCGGCAATGGAGATTTATTTGAAAAGGCGGGCTGGATAAGTTCAGAATCACTGCGAGAACAAATCGGCCAACGCTATGGGATTGAAGAAAGTAGCATCAGGGGAAATGGTCCTGCCGATATTTTCAAAATCCCAGATGCAAAGGGAACGCTGGGATTTATTAGTCAGATGTCAGAATGCTTTTGCGATCGGTGTAATCGCATGAGACTGTCCGCTGATGGAATGCTGCGACCTTGTTTACTAAACGAAACAGGACAGATTGATTTAAAAGCAGAGCTTCGACAAGGAACAGATTTGAGCGAGATGCGCGATCGGGTGATTCAGCTAGTTGAATGGAAACCAGAAATTAATTACAAACTACGCGACTCCGGAAACACAGAAGGCTATGCCCGATCGATGTCGCAGATTGGCGGGTGAAATTCGAGCCAATTGATTAAGTCAGAGAGTTGGTCAAAATCTAACAATGCTTCGCCTAACGATTCCAATTGAGCAATGGACAATTCCTCGACCCGTGATCGAAGTTCCACGGACAAAATTCCAACTCTTCGTGCTAGTAGGCGAATGACGAGTGATCGGGCTTGTTCTCGCTGGCCGATCGCGATTCCTTTTGCTTCTGTTG
>JANMIS010000823.1:0-4045 GCA_031375925.1 Synechococcales cyanobacterium OTE_70_concoct_197_sub | reverse complement strand
CGGATACCCATTCTCAAAGTTTTTCTCAATCTCCTTATCCAGATTGTCATACTGATCCTTACTCTCCCACCACCCATGCTCCAACCGAATCGCATCCTTCACCGTCCCATCCGGAAAAACCGTCGTATTGAACTTCGTCTTAAAATCCAACTCCGGAATCAACAAATAATTACGAGGCTTACAATAATCATTCAACAATCGCTCAAACGCATTCCGAATACTCGTCTCCTTCCGTGACCCACCATACTGGACAATCTTCTGAACTTCCGCATGATATTGAGTAACCAGCAATCGAGACATAATAAAAGACTCCGGGAGCAGTAAAGCCTAAGCCAATTGGGCGCTAATTCTCAGCATCTCCCTTATACCGCACTTTCGCACTTTAATTCTTCAAGTTAGAATAATAAAATCAGGAAACCCTTCTCTACCTGTTAAGCTTTGTAGCCTCAGCGCAAAAGTCAACACAAAAGATCGACCCGAAAAGCGGTCAACGCTGCTGCTTAGAAATCGAACATTTACGAGGCTCTCCGATCGTCCAGAGTCAGTCCAAAGTCAACGCACTTCCCTAAGACTGATTAGGAAGTACGATCGACCCTACCAATTCCTCAACGATCGCCCTCACCTTAACGCCCCTTTGGCTCAAAGCGATCATCCAACTCTTTAGCTTAATTGGGTTACTGGTTATCAGCTTGAAGCTGTTGGAGTTGATCGATTGTAAGTCCAGTTACTTCAGCAATCGTTTCTAGATCCAACTTTTTGCGGAGCATGTTGAGTGCGATCGACTGCCGCTCCTTCTCCATCCCCTTCTCTTCCCAGCTTGTAATCGTTTGCATAATTTCCTCCTTTTGATTTATCCCTATTCTATCAATTTCAGCCTGAAATATCTGCTCTTCCTTCACATCTAAACGAAGATAACTATCCACAAACTTAGAAATTAACCGACTTTTTGCTGGATCTAGCTTTAACGTCACCAAAAGCCGTAAACACTCTGCCTTAACCTTTGGACGATCTTTTTTAGCAATGCTCATCTTGGACATCAAAGCTGCGGCAACGGGGTTTGAGCGATCAATGTAATCTCGCCAGTCCAACTGATTGAGTTGAATTGCCGCAAAATTGAACTCCAATACCTTCAGATGCGGAAACCCGACGATGTGGCTAGTTTTAGCCGTTTTTTCGGTTTGTCGTAGGAGAAAACTGCGATCGGATAAATCGGCTTCAGGTGCTTTTGATAAAGTCGTGCAAAATAGAAAAATAATCGCTGTGGAAAAATCGTCTGGGCGCTGGATTGGGGTTCCAAGTGAATTAAAATCGTAGCTTCTTCCCCAGCTAACTTAACCTCCGCCAACAAATCCACAATTTTCTCTTCACCCTCGACCAAATCAACAAAGTATTCCTGCTGTAAAAAAGTAACTGATGTGGGATCGATCGTCGCGGCAAGTTCCGGCAAAAACAATTCCAGAAATTCCATGAAAAATGTAGAAATTAGCTCCTTGAAGTTTTGGTCATGACTCACAGATTCATCTACGATTACCGGCGAATCTGAATGGTTAGATATACTCATCAAGAAAAATAATTCAGTTATAGTACTGCACTATATCTTAAACTAATTGCCCTCCCCCAAATTCCCGATCGCCCTTCCTCACATTGATACCTTAGATTTTTGCAAGATAGCGTTCGACCAAGATAATCGCAACGAGGTCATCGATCGCTCTTGGGGGCGTTCGCATTCCTTGGGGCACTAATTTTTGAAGTCCTTGGGCGGGATACATCTGCCAATATCGATCGCGGGCTTCTTGACTGCTGTAGCGTTCATCAATGGTTAAAATTTGCAAATCAGGTAAAGCATCCACAATACGAGATCGCCAAGCCTTTGATCCAGTTTGATCGCCTAAAATTAAGATTTGAATTTTGTGAATTTGTTGCCAATCTTGCAAGGTCTGCAACGCTTGATCAGCCGGAACAACTTCGTGACAAATTGCTTCACCTGTTGATGAAACGATCGCGATCCCACACTTATCTTTACCAGGGTCAAAGCCAAAATACATCATAAAAAATGTGAATGATTTTCATTATCATACATCAGTAAATAATTTTAAAAACAATGCTATTATATTGCATTTTTTAACGCTAAAAACATCATCTCTTAACCTTGCAGTGCAATGCTTGTACTCATTGCTACTTCAATTCTTTATTTACCTGGCCTGATTGATCTCAAAGGATAGTGCTATGGCATTGAGTCTCGATCGTTCAGCATCAAGTTCAAAATCCAAAAAATTGGCATCTAACTTTAATGTATTTGCTTGCTATTGCGGTATTTCACATTCGATCGGCGAAACCAATCCCGCTACAACTCAGTTAAAGCTGCGACAGGTTAGCCTAACATTGATGCTTCTAACCCTTCTATTTGTTGTGGAGTGGGGAATGTATTGGTGGAGTGGTAGTTTGTCGGTGCGGGCGGATGCGGGGCATCTTATCTCTGATGTACTGGCTGTGGGAATTACCTTAGTGGCGCTATGGTTAGGCAATCGTCCCGCGATCGGACGAGCCACCTTTGGACATCAGCGACTGGAAATCTTGGCCGCATTAGTGAATGGTGTCGGATTGCTAATTGTCGCAGGGACGATCGGCTTCGAAAGCTGGGAACGGCTGCACCATCCGCAGACTGTTTTGAGTTTGCCCATGGTGGTGGGTGGGGCTTTGGGGCTATTCGTAAATGGGATTAACCTATGGATGTTGCGCCAAAATAGTCGTCATGATTTGAATGTGCGGGCCGTCTTTTTACACACTCTGACGGATGTGGCGAGTTCTATCGGCATTTTGATTGCTAGCTTATCGATTCATCTTTGGCAATGGCTGTGGATGGATACTGTAACGGGATTTGTTGTTGCAGGATTGACGGCTATTAGCTCAGTTCCACTCATTATAGAAAGTTTGGCAATTTTGCTAAACTATGCGCCACCCACGATCGATCCGATCATCCTGGAAAAAACCTTGCTCGATCATTCAGAGGTTCAAGCCGTCAAGTCTCTAAAAATCTGGCAAATCTCAGCGAGCGAAACGGCTCTCTGCGCACATATTGAAGTGAGTGAGCAAATGAATGGACATGATCGCGATCGGCTTATATCAACCTTATCTGAATCACTAAAGATTAATTTCTCAGTTCATCAAATCACACTTCAAATTACAAGTGTAAAACCGATCGAGAAACCAACTCTACATCCTATTTTCCAAAGAACTTTAATAGATTACGTAAGCTAAATCACTTACAATTGGATTGCTACAATGATAAAGTTTAAATGCTTAAATACAGCATTCAGTTTAGCTATTCTAAACATAGGAATTGTGATGGCTGTGCCTCCCGCATCAGCAGAAGTCCGCAGCCGATCGAACATTATCCCTATTTCCAACGAAAGTGAATTGCCCATGGCCCACAGTCAAGCTATGACGATCGCTCAAACTGAACTGAATCAAGGGTTTTTAGACCCAGCTATAACGGTGATGTGGGTGGGGGTCTCGGGAGAATGGTCTGGGCAGATTGTGCCTTTGTTCCAAGTCCAGATCACCCGAGAAGATTGGCTTAAAAACCCCACGATCGGACGCTTTAATAGCCGATCGTGGAGTAGTCAATATTTACTGGCAGGTCGGGCTTCACCATCACCTTCTGGCGGAACGGTCGCTTCGATCGCCCCAAATCCAATCAGGATGAGGGAGTCGGAGGGTAATTTTTACCCGACTCGGTAGAAACACAAACAAATTTGTTACCTCAGTTGCTCTTCAATAGCTTGTTTTATTCAAATACCCCTCAGGATTAAAGTTCATGCTGAAAAATCTAAATCTTTCAATGAGACAACTGATGTCGTTCTCGATCGCATTGCTCTCAGCGATCGTCGTCACCCTTTTGGGAGGCGCTATGACAGCTCAACCCGGAATGGCTGTCAGTCAGCCGACTCAGGAGTTTTCAGGAATGGATTTGACTCTACCTCAAACAATGCCCAGCCTGTCGCTGACGCATCAGGACCCGAATTTTTATTAAGTTGAACTGAAC
>JANMIS010000822.1:0-2154 GCA_031375925.1 Synechococcales cyanobacterium OTE_70_concoct_197_sub | reverse complement strand
GCTTCCTGGCTCGGGTTGGTAGTTGTACTCCCATCGCACCAGGGGTGGCAGGGACATCAGGATGGATTCAGTGCGGCCATTGGTTTGAAGGCCGAAGATGGTGCCCCGATCGTACACCAAATTAAATTCCACATAGCGACCGCGACGGTAAAGCTGGAAGTTGCGCTCCCGTTCGCCGTATTCGATATTCTTACGCTTTTGGGCGATCGGCGTGTAAGCAGGCAAGAAGGCCGAACCACAGGACTGAGCAAAGGAGAAAATATCTTCCCAGGAGCGACCTTCCACGTTTCCGACTTTAGCGCTGTGCTGTGCCGCTGCGGTGTCTTTCTGAGAGCCGGGATAAGACACTGGGTAGAGGATACCGCTAGGGTCTTGATAATCAAAGAAAATCCCGCCTACGCCGCGAGTTTCGTTGCGGTGCTTCAGATAAAAATACTCATCACACCAAAGCTTGAAGGTGTTGTAGTACTCGGGATCATGCCGATCGCAAGCCTGCTTCAAAGTGCTGTGGAAATGCACGACATCCTCTTCGAAGGGATAGTAAGGCGTTAAGTCAATCCCACCGCCGAACCACCAGACGGGACCCGCTTCAAAGTACCGATAGTTGAGATGAACGGTGGGAATGTAAGGATTTTTGGGATGGAGGACCATGGAGGTCCCGGTTGCATAAAAGCTGTGACCCGCTGCTTCTGGTCGCTGCGCCAAGATCGAAGGCGGCAGATCCTTGCCCCACACTTCAGAAAAGTTTACGCCGCCCTGTTCAAAGACGTTGCCGTCCTGCATGACCCGCGATCGGCCCCCGCCACCTTCGGGTCGTTCCCAGGCATCCTGCTTAAACGTCCCCAGACCATCTACCTCTTCTAGACCCTTGCAGACCTTATCCTGGAATGATTTCATCCATTGACTGACGCGCTCACGTGAGTCAGCGGGAGGTAAGCTACCGATCGAAGTAGAAGACACGGCAGGCTTAGCAGGTGACTTAGACTCAACGGGACGAGGGGCGAATGCAGTCATAGGGATTTAACGAAGTCTTTATTTACTTATTAATCACAGTACAGCCAATGGGACCTTCAACCCAATAGGGGAAACCAATCCAAAGATTTTAAAGCAGTCTGAGAAGGGATTTCACGGTTTGTTAAATTGTTTAAACTTTTCTGCCAGACTCGAACTAAACCTCGAACTAAACGCAGAAGTCACCCTAAAGGTGCCGCTCTACTGGTATCTTTAGTTGGGAATCTTCACGGGCAGGGATGGTGAGATGGCCTTAACATATAAGCGCGTGTTGTTAAAGCTGAGTGGTGAAGCTCTGATGGGCGATTTGGCCTACGGGATTGATCCAGCAGTGGTCGATGCAATTGCTCAGGAGATTGTTGAAGTCGTGAATGCGGGCGTCCAGGTGGCGATCGTGGTTGGCGGTGGTAACATTTTTCGGGGTGTCAAGGGTTCAGCGGCGGGCATGGAACGCGCAACGGCAGACTATGTTGGCATGATTGCGACGGTGATGAATGCGATCACATTGCAGGATGCCCTAGAGCGAATGGGAACACAGACGCGAGTTTTGACGGCGATCGCGATGCAAGAAATCGCAGAGCCTTACATTCGTCGGCGCGCCATCCGACATTTAGAAAAGGGCCGCGTGGTGGTTTTTGGGGCTGGGTCTGGAAATCCATTCTTCACCACTGACACAACAGCAGCCCTCAGAAGCGCTGAGATTGGAGCTGAGGTGGTGTTTAAAGCGACCAAGGTGGACGGAGTTTATGATTCTGATCCAAAGAAAAATCCAGGTGCCAAACTCTTTAAAAGCCTGACTTACTCCCATGTTTTAAAGAATGATTTGCAGGTGATGGACAGTACGGCGATCGCGCTCTGCAAAGACAACAACATCCCGATTATGGTGTTTAACTTGTCTGTAGCAGGAAATGTGCGTCGAGCGGTAATGGGCGAACAGATTGGAACGATCGTTGGAGGTTCTTGTGAAGTTATCTGATGTAGAAAGTTCGATGAAGAAGGCTGTGGAGTCTACACTCCGCGCATTTAATACCGTAAGGACGGGCCGAGCCAGTGGATCGCTGCTGGATAAAATTTTGGTAGAGTATTATGGTACACCAACGCCCCTGAAGCAGATGGCGAACATTTCGACACCGGATGCGACGA
>JANMIS010000806.1:0-9806 GCA_031375925.1 Synechococcales cyanobacterium OTE_70_concoct_197_sub | reverse complement strand
CGTCAATCCGGCGACGACGAAGCTGTTTGGGTACACCGCAGACGAGATGCTGGGCGAGAATGTCAAGATGTTGATGCCCGATCCCTATCGCGCGGAGCATGATGGATACCTAAAGAATTTAAATTGTTTTCTACTGTTACTATGATAGTCGATCGCTTTGATTGTTGTGTGAGTTAAATAGTTATAATGAAAAATATAATGCAAAGCAGATTTTTTAAATATTTAACTTGATCCAGTGCCACATGGACTCGTGTTAATAGCATAGGAGCAATTATTTTCTCTCTCCCCATTGACCGGAATGATTTTGTTGGGTTCATCTACTTGAGAGAATGGAATAGATTGATTTAAGAAGTATGATTGTAGTTGGTCTTTGGCTGAATAAGTTTAAATAAAGAATAGAACATGTGTTTAAAAATTGATTTTAGGTCAACTCATGAAAAATATTGCCATTCGACAAAATCAAAAGCTATCACGTAAAGTCTGGGCTAGTGGTATCACGAGTTGTATTCTCATTATCGGATCGTTGCCCGCCATGATGGGTATAGGTTTGAGTTTTATCCCGACGTGGTTACATGATCCTTGGTTTCAATGGATGTTAACAACGCCCATAATAGTCTGGGCGGGTAGTGGGTTCTTTATTAATGCATGGAAAGCATTCAAACGTCATACGGCATCAATGGATACGTTAGTCGCGATCGGCACTGGGTCGGCATACTTTTACTCCCTGTTTCCCACTTTTTTACCGAGTTGGTTTGTTAGGCAGGGACTTGCCCTCGATGTCTACTATGAAGCGGCTACAGTCATTATTGCCTTAATTCTTTTGGGTCGCCTATTAGAAAATCGGGCGAAAGGTCATACTTCTGAAGCTATTCGTAAACTTGTAAACTTACAGCCTCCAACTGCGCGGGTGATTCGTGAGGGCAATGAACTCGCAATTCCAATTGATCAAGTGGTTTTGGATGATGTGATTTTGGTGCGTCCCGGTGAGCGTATTCCAGTGGATGGCAATATTATCCAGGGCCGATCGACAATTGATGAGTCGATGGTAACGGGTGAAAGCTTGGCCGTCAAAAAGAAAATTGGTGATGACGTGGTGGGCGCAACAATCAATCAAACGGGGAGTTTTGAATTTCGAGTGACCAAAATTGGGAAGGATACTTTCCTCGCCCAAATCATCAAACTCGTTCAACAGGCGCAGGCATCGAAGGCACCGATTCAACGCATGGCCGACCAAGTGATAGGCTGGTTTGTGCCTGTGGTAATTGCGATCGCGATTCTGACCTTTGTGATTTGGTACAATGTAGTTGGCAATGTTCCGATCGCATTAGTTGCGACAGTGGGTGTATTAATTATTGCTTGTCCCTGTGCATTGGGGTTAGCGACGCCGACCTCAATCATGGTTGGTATGGGACGTGGGGCAGAATACGGGATTTTAATCCGCGATGCCGCTAGTTTAGAGCAAGCGCACAATCTCAAAGCGATTGTCCTAGATAAAACTGGAACGATCACCCAAGGCAAACCAGTCGTCACTAATTTCACAGTAGATCTGATTCCCGCAAATGAAACGATCGATCGACATGAACTCTGGATTCTGAGTCTCGCTGCTGCGGTCGAGCGTTATTCAGAGCATGTTCTTGCAATTGCGATCGTCAAGTATGCCCAGAAATATGATGCTACAGGATTGGAAGCACAGGACTTTATTGCCATTCCTGGTAGAGGTGTGCAGGGAAAGGCCTCAAATCGATTGGTCCAGATTGGGACTCGGCATTGGATGAATGAATTGGGCATTGAAACTCGAAATTTATTGCCGGAATGGGAACGCTGGGAGAGCTTAGGTAAGACGGTGGTTGGGGTGGCCGTTGAAAGTCGTCTCAATGCCATTATTGCGATCGTGGATGCCGTTAAGCCCTCATCTATTACTGCAATTCGTACGCTACAACGAATGGGATTAGAAGTGATTATGCTGACGGGTGATAATCAGCATACAGCGGAAATAATCGCCCAAGAAGTGGGCATTCATCATGTTATTGCTGAAGTGCGTCCGGAACAAAAAGTGGCCAAACTTAAAGCGCTCCAAACTCAGGGAAGGTCTGTGGCGATGGTCGGTGATGGCATTAATGATGCCCCTGCACTCGCTCAAGCGGATGTGGGTATTGCCATTGGAACAGGGACGGATGTGGCGATTGCTGCGAGTGATATTACGTTAATCTCGGGAGATCTCATGGGAGTCGTGACAGCGATCGAGCTTTCCCAAGCGACAATGCGAAACATCCAACAAAACCTGTTTTTCGCCTTTATTTATAATATCCTCGGCATCCCGATCGCCGCAGGAATTCTTTATCCCATTTTCGGCTGGTTACTTAATCCTATGATCGCCGGAGCAGCTATGTCACTTAGTTCTATTACAGTTGTGATCAATGCATTACGACTAAAAAAATTCAAGGCTCTCTAAACATGAGAATTTTAACAATGAGAAATACTATTTTCTGGGGAACATGGTTTCAATTGAGTATTTTATTAAGCGTGGTATCAGGTGCGATCGCTGCTGATATGACTCAAGATAAAATGCAACACTCTTCTCCCAACATTCAAAAAATCGAGCAACCTCTCAGTCATAAAATCGCCGTTACGCTGGGCGGCCTGGGACTAATTGGAGCAGAGCTTTGGTGGTTTTTAGGGCGTAAGCCGACTTCCCGAACTGCTACAACTCAAGCAGGCGTTCAAGAGGTTGTGGTCGTTGTTGATGGTGGGTATGAGCCAAATCAAATCATTGTGCAGGCAGGGCATCTTGTGCGATTAAATTTCGATCGAAAAGATCCCAGTAGCTGTCTTGAGGAAATTCGGATTCCAGATTTTAAGATTGCTCAGAAATTGACCCTGAATCAAATTACACCCATCGAATTTACCCCCAGTAAACCCGGTCGATATGAGTTTTCCTGTGGAATGAATATGTTTCGAGGCATCGTGGAAGTTCAATAAATTGAGACCGATCGCTCCACATTAAACAAACTTACTAAGGCTATAATCATGATTTCAACATTACTCAAAGCTCCGATCCATCAATCGCTCAGTGCCTTTGGTACAGCGAGATCTACGGTTGAAGAAACGCCCCTCACCCTTGATGCTTTACGTAAAACCCATGCGTACTGGCGAGCTTGTAATTACCTGTCGATCGGGATGATCTATCTGCGGGAAAATCCATTGCTCCGATCGCCGCTAAAAATAGAGCATCTCAAGCGTCGTATTTTGGGGCATTGGGGGACGAGTCCGGGATTGAGTTTTATTTATACCCATCTCAACCGAGTGATTAAAAAAAACGATTTGAATATGATCTTCTTAGCAGGTCCGGGGCATGGTGCGCCGGGAGTTTTGGGTCCAGTTTATCTAGAGGGGACTTATTCTGAAATCTATCCGGATAAAAGCGAAGACACTGAAGGGTTAAAGCAATTTTTTAAACAGTTCTCCTTTCCCGGTGGAATAGGCAGTCACTGTACGCCAGAACTTCCAGGCTCGATTCATGAAGGTGGTGAACTAGGTTATAGCCTGTCTCACGCTTATGGCGCGGCTTATGACAATCCAGATTTGATTGTTGCGGTTGTAGTGGGTGATGGTGAAGCTGAGACGGGTCCATTGGCAACCGCTTGGCATTCTAATAAGTTTCTTAATCCTATTCGAGATGGAGCGGTGTTGCCTATTCTTCATCTCAATGGCTACAAAATCAATAATCCCAGCATTCTCTCTCGGATTAGCCATGATGAATTAGAACAGCTATTTAAAGGCTATGGATATACCCCCTACTTTGTAGAAGGTTCTGACCCACACTCAATGCACCAAGCGATCGCAGCCACTCTCGATCGTTGCATCGAAGACATTTATAAAATCCAGCATGAAGCGCGCAGTACAGGTGTAGTAGAACGATCGTGTCCACCGATGATCATTTTACGAAGTCCGAAAGGCTGGACTTGTCCAAGTGAAATTGATGGACATAAAATTGAGGGATTTTGGCGATCGCACCAAGTGCCCATGTCAGATGTCGCAACGAATGAGAGCCATTTTCAAATTCTCGAAGATTGGATGCGGAGCTATCAGCCTGAGGATTTATTTGATGAAAATGGCACATTAATTCCCGAATTGAAAGACCTTGCACCTAAGGGCAACAGACGTATGAGCGCTAATCCGATCGCGAATGGTGGCAGGGTGCGGAAGCCATTACGAATACCCAATTTTCAGGACTATGCGGTTACAGTGACTGATCCTGGCAATACCGAAGTCGCCAATACCAAACCTTTGGGCGTTTTTCTGCGAGACATCATGAAGATGAACATGAATAACTTCCGGGTCTTTGGTCCTGATGAAAACACCTCGAATAAATTAACGGCAATTTACGAAGTTAGCAAAAAAACATGGCTGGCAGAATACTTTCCAGAAGACCAAGACGGCGGTGAACTCGCAACCGATGGCCGAGTCATGGAAATGTTGAGCGAACATACTTTAGAAGGCTGGCTGGAAGGCTACCTTTTGACAGGACGGCATGGATTTTTATCGACCTATGAGTCTTTTGTTCACATCATCGACTCTATGGTCAACCAGCACTGTAAATGGCTGGAAAGCGCTCAGCATATTCCCTGGCGTGATGCGATTGCTTCGCTTAATTTATTGATTACCTCTACGGTTTGGCGACAGGATCACAATGGTTTTACGCACCAAGATCCCGGATTTTTGGATGTTGTTCTCAACAAAAGCCCTTCAGTGACTCGCATTTATTTGCCGCCTGATGTGAACTGTTTGTTATCGGTTTCAGACCATTGTTTGCGTAGTGTTGATTATGTCAATGTGATTGTCTGTGATAAACAACTGCATTTGCAATATTTGGATATTCATGCTGCAAATAGCCACTGTACAAAGGGGTTAGGGATTTGGGAGTGGGCGAGTAGCGATCGGGAGTGTGAACCGGACGTGGTAATCGCCTGTGCGGGAGATACCCCAACCTTAGAATGTCTAGCGGCTACGATGCTGCTCCGATCGCACTTTCCAGATTTGAAAATACGATTTATCAATGTGGTGGACTTGTTTAAGTTGCAATCCAATACGCAGCATCCTCACGGATTATCCGATCGAGATTTTGACAGTTTATTTACGATAGATAAACCAATCATTTTCAACTTCCATGGTTATCCAGCGTTGATTCATCGTTTGACCTACCGCCGTCATAATCACGACAATTTGCATGTCCATGGTTATCAGGAAAAGGGCAATATCAATACGCCGCTGGAACTTGCAATTAATAATCAGATCGATCGTTTTAGTATTGCTATGGATGTTATCGATCGGGTTCCTATGCTTCAAGTCGTAGGTGCCCATGCGAAGGAGGCATTTAGGAATCAACAGATTGATTGTATTAATTATGCTCATGAGGAAGGGATTGACATGCCGGAGATTTTGAATTGGAAATGGACGAGTTGTTGATTTAGACCCCTGAAATAAACACGATCGGTCATTATTTATGAATCCCTGGCACACATTAGAATCGATCGAAGTCGTCAACCATTTCAAAACAAACATTGCCGACGGGTTGAGTCAAGCGGAGGCCGATCGTCGTCTTCGAGACTGTGGACCTAATCAACTGACTGAGCAGCCGGGAGAGCCGTTTTGGAAGGTGGTGTGGCGGCAACTGACGGCGACTATGGTGGTGGTGCTAATCGTGGCGGCACTGATTTCTATTGCATTGCAGGACTATGTTAATGCGGGGGCAATTTTTGCCATTGTTGCTTTTAATGCCATCCTGGGAGTTCGGCAAGAGCTTCAGGCAAAACAAGCGATCGAGGCACTGAAAAAGCTGTCGGTTGCGACGGTAAAAGTGCGGCGCGACGATCGGGTGCAGGAGATTTCTGCGACTCAATTGGTGCCTGGTGATATTGTATTGCTGGAAACAGGCAATCTCGTTGCAGCGGATTACCGATTGCTGGAAAGTGTGAATTTAAAAATTCAAGAAGCATCGCTGACGGGAGAATCTGAGGCCAGTGATAAACACGATCGAGTATTAGAACAAACAGATTTAGGTCTGGCCGATCGCGCCAATATGGCATATATGGGAACGGTGATTACCTACGGTCGTGGGTTTGCGATCGTTATTGCTACAGGTAATGACACCGAATTAGGACATATCTCCACCGCTATTCAAACCGTAGAAACCAAATCAACACCCCTTCAGAAACGATTGGATCAATTGGGCAGTAAGCTTGCTTTGATTACTTTAGGATTAGTAATCATTATCTTTGGACTTGGGCTACTGCGGGGTGAAGAATTATCGCTTATGTTTTTGACGGCGGTGAGCTTGGCAGTGGCGGCGATTCCGGAAGGATTGCCTGCGGTTGTGACAATTACCCTTGCTCTTGGCTCCATGCGAATGCTCAAGCAGCACACTCTTATTCGCAAGCTGCCAGCGGTTGAGACTCTGGGTTCTGTGACCGTCATTTGCTCAGATAAAACCGGAACCCTAACGGAAAATCGCATGACGGCAACGTTTCTGTCCGTCGAAGGTCAGGAGATGGATTTGACGGGATTTTTGGCGAATTCCACTGTTTCAAGCGATTCTGTCCCGGATCTGAATCCCGTTCTGGCTTGGCTACTCGCTGGGGCGGCGCTCTGTAACGATGCCTTACTCGAACCTCATCCCGATCGTCCTCAGGAATTGCAGGCGATCGGCGATCCCACGGAAGGGGCATTGGTTATGGCCGCTAGTCGAATGGGTTTGTCAAAATCAACGCTGGAGGATGCATTGCCGCGCGTGACAGAGAAGCCTTTTGATGCCGATCGTAAACGAATGACGACACTCCACCAAATGCCATTGGATAAAGTTAGCATTCCAGAAGATCTTCAGCCGATCGTATCCAGTATGGCAGGGTTGAATTCTGCGGCTTATGTTGCTTTTACTAAGGGCGGTGTGGCGAGTTTGTTAGAAGTCACCGATCGGGTTTTAATTCATGGGCAAGCTGAAGCTTTGAATGCAGAATGGAACCAGAGAATTTTGGATCATAATGATCAATTAGCCCGAAATGGAATGCGCGTTTTGGGTATGGCGTTTCGTCCTTTTACTGCCGAGGCGATCGATGCGGATCGTCAGGTATTAACTGGAGAATCGATCGAACAGAAGCTAATTTTTATTGGCATGATTGGGATGATCGACCCGGTTCGTCCTGAAGTCAAAGAAGCCATTCTAAAATGTCAAACTGCTGGAATTCGTCCCATTATGATCACGGGCGATCATCCCTTGACCGCGCAGACGATCGCCCGTGAATTAGGCATTGAAGCAGGCGACGGGATTTTGACCGGCCAAGCCCTCGCAAAACTCTCCGTCGAAGAACTCAACAATCAAGTCGAAAACATTTCCGTCTACGCCAGAGTCTCACCCCAAAACAAACTCGACATTGTTAAAGCTTTACAAATTAAAGGCCATATTGTCGCTATGACGGGTGACGGCGTGAATGATGCCCCAGCTTTGAAGCAGGCGGACATTGGGATTGCTATGGGTATTACTGGAACCGATGTCGCGAAAGATGCGGCGGATATGGTGCTAATGGATGATAACTTTGCCACTATTGTCGATGCGGTTCAAGAGGGACGGGTTATTTATGACAACATTCGCAAATTTGTAAAATACACCTTGACGGGTAATGCAGGCGAACTCTGGGTGATTTTGTTAGCGCCACTTTTTGGGATGCCACTCCCATTGATTCCATTGCAGATTCTATGGGTTAACTTATTGGCGGATGGTCTACTAGCATTAGCACTAAGCGTCGAAGGTGCCGAACAAAATATTATGCGTCGTCCTCCGCGTCGTCCTAATGAAAGTATCTTTGGTCAAGGGGCAGGGCGCGAGATTATTTGGATTGGGCTATTGCTTGGCATAATTTTACTGACGATCGCCTACTCCTATTGGTCCACCCTTCAATCCAATTGGCAGACAATGGTATTCACAACGCTGACTCTATCTCGCGTTGTACTTGCTGGGGCAATGCGTTCTGAACAGGACTCTCTCTTTCGTATTGGACTCTTTTCAAATAAACCCTTGCTAGCGGCGGCTTTATTGACTGTTAGCTTACAGATGCTAGTCATTTATACACCCATTTTTCAGCCGATTTTTAAAACAGAAGCACTATCAATTGAGCACCTAATGATTAGTTTGGGTTTGGGCAGTCTTCCGTTTTGGGCGATCGAAGTGAAGAAGGGGGTCGATCGAAGAAAGTTCAGAGGCAGTCAAAAGGTAGAGAGAGAATCTAGAAAAATATGACAGTATCCTAATGGATTATAAAAATAGGACAATTATATGAGTACTGCGATCGACAATTTTACTCAACAACTTCACGATAATCTAGAGGCTATTGAGGAACGTACTAATCAGTTTCGTAAAAATATCCAAGCGGTACCTAAGAAAACTCAAGCTGAAATCCAAATCAAACTGGATGAGGCAAAGGCCGCGCTAGATGCTAAAAAGCATGAGTTTGATGAGTATCGATCGAAGCTTCAGACTCAATTTGATGAGAAGGAAGCCGATGTATTATCAACTGTGGAACAGTGGAAGAGCAGTCGTGAAGTGAAGAAACTCGCCCACCGAGCTGAAAAAGCTGAAAGCTATGCCACCACTTCAACAGTTTTAGCAATGGCAATGATGCAAGAAGCTGAAAAGGCAATTTTAGAGGCGATCTCTGCTCGACTTGATGCTGAAATTGCAACGGAACCTGTGAAAAAGTAGGGTTATTTTTAGCAATGATTCTATCGACTTCGTTTAGTTCCACCTTGGAATTCATTCCAAGGCTCATAGCTAAAACCTGTTGGAACAGGTTAAAGAGTCTACTATTTATGTCTTTTAGTCCGTTTCAACGGACTTGGGCTATGAGCCTCGGAATTCATTCCGAGGTGGACGAACAACGAAGCGAGGTCGATTGATTGTTGGAAATCGACTAATTGAATTTTTAGGTTCCTATTTCACAGCAAAAGTATTGTGTAGTGGAGAATTTGAGATGCATGTTAACGAAGCGCCGAACCTAACAACTGACCTAACAACTGACGATCGAACGCTTAACTTTCTTACCCTCCAACCGGGTATTTATCACCTGTGTAGCTGCGGGCTATCGACTAACTCCCCATTTTGTACCGTAATTGATCAACGTGCAGACTGTAATCCCGTTACCTTTGAACTCACCCAAGCCAAGCAAGTTCTAATAGGTCGTAACCACACTCAAAATACGTCATTCTGTGACGATATTCACATAGAACACTCTCAGTATTAAAAATTAATAGCCCATTGATATTTTCATATGACACTATGGGGATTAAATGACTCAACTTCAAAGTTTCCAAAAACAAGCGTCCCAATGTTTGGTTGACATTCCAGAGATTATGTCTCACGAAAGCCGATCGCATGAGATTATCAATCGTGAAATTCATTTGGTTTCCCGGCCCAAGGGTATGCCGATCGCCGACAATTTCTCAATTGTACAGACTGAAATAGGGCCGATCGCGGATCAAGAAGTCCTAGTGCGGAATCTTTACATGTCCGTTGATCCATACATGCGTGGACGGATGAATGATGGGGCTTCCTATATTTCACCTTTTGAGTTGGATCAACCGATGAGTGGCGCTGCGATAGGCGAAGTGATCGAATCCAATGCTAAAAATTTTAAGCTAGGTGATATCGTCACTTCTAATCTGGGTTGGCGGGAGTATTCGATCGCGAAGCCCAAAGAATTGCATTGGGTCAATCCTAATGTCATTCCACTTTCAGCCTACTTAGGTGTTTTAGGAAT
>JANMIS010000799.1:0-1049 GCA_031375925.1 Synechococcales cyanobacterium OTE_70_concoct_197_sub | reverse complement strand
GACTACGCCACAGTCCGCCTTGGAATAAATTCGCAAGGCTAATAGCCAAAACCTGTTGAAACAGGTTAAAGAAAATTAGACAAACCTCTTCAGTCCGTTTCAACGGACTTTCGCTATGAGCCTCGGAATTCATTCCGAGGTGGACTCAAAACGAAGATGATCCGGTCGTCCCAGAAATCAGTAAAACCTTATTTCTGTAAAACTGTATTTCTGTAAAACCTGAAATAATGCAACTAGTAAAACCTGAAAAATCCGGTATTCTAATCACACCCAAATCAGAAAAAGCCCCGTGATTATCTCAGTCCAAAACCAAAAAGGCGGCGTTGGCAAAACGACCCTCGCCATTCACCTCAGTCATGCGATCGCCCTCACCCAAAAAGCCCGAGTCCTGCTCATCGATGCAGACCCACAAGGCAGCGCCCGCGACTGGGCAGCAGCTCGGCAAACCGAAGCCTTGTTTCCGGTGGTCGCGATCGATCGGCCTGTCCTGCACCGCGAAATCCCAAAAATTGCCCCTGACTACGACCACATCATAATCGATGGACCACCCCGCGCCTCAGAACTTGCCCGATCGGCCATCAGCTCCGCCGACCTCGTGATTATCCCTGTACAGCCTAGCCCGTATGACGTTTGGGCCGCGCAGGAGATCATTAATTTGATCAAAGAAGCAACTGTATTTAAAGAAAACCTGAAAGCCGTATTTGCGATAAATCGTAAAATAGTAAATACTGCAATAGGTCGCGATGTTGCCGAAGCCTTAGCAAGCTTTGAGCTTCCCGTCTTAGCAGCCCAGATTTGTCAGCGCATCGCGTTTGCCGAATCAGCGGCCACAGGCCAGACCGTCCTCGAAACGGAGCCTAAAGGAGTTGCCGCCAAAGAAATCAAAGCCCTAGCCAAAGAAATCCTGACCTACACCCCGAAGACGTAAGGGCCAGCTTCCCGCACACCCCAACAACGCCCCTCTATCTAAAAACCATCATGGCTACTCCCCGAACCACAGGACAAAGCGGTAAAAAAACCACCATCCCCCCAAAGCCAAACCCCGCGCT
>JANMIS010000772.1:0-8193 GCA_031375925.1 Synechococcales cyanobacterium OTE_70_concoct_197_sub | reverse complement strand
AGGAGAAAGCTAACTCAGAAACATTAGAATCGATCAACTCCCTCCGTTATCCACAACCTGAAAAAATAACCTGTACATTCTCACCATTTCCTCCTAATCGTGGCGCTCTCACGATCGGTAATGCCAAACAAACAACTCGCTAAGGGAAGGGCCAGGGGTGGTTCGCTAGGGTTCATAGCATTCATTGCTAGATTCAGTATTAGCCCAAACAACGAATCGCATCAAACATTCCTCGCGCTTTACTTAACGTTTCCTCGTACTCGCTCTCCGGGACCGAATCCGCAACCAAACCCGCACCCGCTTGAATGCTCACAATATGATTTCCGTTCCCATTGGGTTGCACAATCATCGTCCGAATTGCGATCGCACTATTGAGCTGTCCCTCAAAGTCATAATAGCCATACACGCCAGAATACACGCCACGACGGCAGGGTTCGAGGTCGTGAATGATTTGCATCGCGCGAATCTTCGGTGCGCCACTGACGGTTCCCGCTGGAAAACAGGCTTTCAGCAAGTCCCACGCCGTCTTATCCGATCGCAACATTCCAATGACATTACTAACAATATGCATCACCCGAGAATAACGCTCAATAATCATCAATTCATTCACCTTAACGCTGCCATTCTCACAAACACGCCCGAGATCATTGCGACCCAAATCTACCAGCATGACGTGCTCTGCGACCTCTTTGGGATCATTCATCAGGTCTTTTTCTAACGCAAGATCTTCCGCTTCATTTTTGCCGCGCTTTCGGGTTCCTGCGATCGGTCTCACTGTCGCAATTTTGCCTGTTCCATCTGGAGAATGATCCGCTTTGACCATAATCTCCGGACTCGAACCCACAATTTGCCAATCTTTAAAATTAAAGTAAGACATATAGGGCGAAGGATTGACCAATCGAAGCGATCGATATAAATGAAACGGATCGCCAATAAATTCAGTGGAAAAGCGCTGCGAAATCACCACCTGAAAAATATCGCCTGCTTTAATATGCGCCTTTGATTTTTCCACCGCTTTGCAATAAGATTCTCGGGTGAAATTGCTATCAATTTTCAATTCACCTTGTGGCTGCGAACTCCAATTAAATTGTTTCGCTGTCGCATCGATCGGCGTTTGAAATTTGTTCACTAAATGCATTACCCGATCGCAGGCTATTCTGTAAGCTCCGGCCAAATCGCCCGATCGCACATCAGCGTAAGCAATTGCCCAAACTTTCCGTTTCACCTGATCAAAAATTAACAGACTATCAATCTGCATCCATAGACCATCGGGTAAATCAGTCTCTTGAATTGGGTGAATCGTCACTTTCGGCTCGATCCAATTGATCAACTCATAGCCCCAAAAACCAAACAATCCCCCAATTCCCGGCGGCAACTCCTCCAGCTTCACCGGACGCACAGGCGCAAGGGCATCCGATAAGATCTTGAATGGATCGCCCTCAAAGGTTTCTACTTCTCCTGTGCGATAAGTTTGCGTCGTGATACCGCCTCGCGCTTCCATCACCCACAAAGGATCGCACCCCAAAAAACTATAGCGACCAATAGATTCGCCGCCTTCAACCGATTCGAGCAAGAAATTGTAGGGCCGATCGCGACAGACACGATACCAAGCAGAAACAGGAGTATCCAGATCCGCAACCAGTTCTTGATAAACCGGAATAAAGTTACCCCGTTGGGCAAGTTCGCAAAATTGATCGAAGGCTGGGAATGTCATGATCTGCACCGTTTTGACGGGTGTGGGGCGTACAAAAGCGTTAAGTTTGGGCTATTACACTAGCCCGACCCATCATATCAGCGCTCACGCCCAGCGCAGCTAAAACTCCCCAGAATGAGAGCCTTAGCCGTTATGATAAGCAGAGACTTGTGATATCTGTAAGGAAGATAGTGATGGTAGCACTGAGAGACAGAGTTTTAATGACTGTAGAAGAGTACTTTGCTTGGGAAGAGAAGCAAGACGAGAGGCATGAATATTGGGATGGCGAAGTGGTCGCCATGGCGGGTACGACTAAGAATCATAATCGTGTTGCACTCAATTTTTTTAAACAACTCGATGCGACCTTTGGAGAAGGCCCGTGCGAGGTTTTTACCAATGATATTCGAGTTCGGGTTGAGCCTCGGCGCAAATATTTCTATCCTGACGTAGTTGTGAGTTGTGACGATCGCGAAGATGAAGAACTCTACGTCAATTATCCCTGCCTCATTATTGAAGTGCTTTCCCCGTCCACAGAGTTGATCGATCGAGGTATCAAGTTTGCAAAATACCGACAGATTCTCAGTTTAAAAGAATACGTTTTAGTTCAAGTTTCGCAGCCAGGAGTGGAAGTGTATCAACGGGGTAATGCAGGGAAATGGATTTATTCGGCCTATGGAATGGACGATCGGATTTTACTTGAATCAGTAAATGTAGAAGTTGCAGTTGCTGATCTATATCGTCAAGTAAAGTTTGAACCTGAAGAAGTTGAGGAGGTTGAGGATTTTGAGGTGAAAGCTCAATGATTTATATCGCGTGGCGCGGGTGTTGAAACGATTGGGTGGGACGATCGGACTGTAGAATAATGTAGGAGCCTTTTGGTAAGTGCAATGACCCTAAAAGAACTACACCGTCAACTTTCTGCTTTAAGCACCCCAGACAAAGCAACAGCAATTCAGATCTTAACCCGGACCTTAAACAACGATTCTCAGGGGATTACAAAAACGATCGGGGTGATGGGCGGTGATGCCTGCATTGCAAATACCCGTCTTCCAGTTTGGTTGTTTGTGAGTCTACGTCAGCAGGGGGCGAGTGATGCATCTCTTTTAGACGCTTACCCTCATCTGAGTGCGGCGGATCTAGTCAATGTTTGGGCTTATGCAGCCGCTTATCCTGAAGAGATTACGATCGCTTTACAGGAGCAAGCCGATGCAATGCAGGAGAACCTCTGATAATGCCAGACTGTATGCAGACGAGCAGTTTCCCCGTGCGGCAGTCGAACATCTACGTCGTTTAGGTCATGATGTTTTAACGGTTCAAGAAGCGGGGAATGCAGGCAAATCTGACCCAGAGGTGCTGACCTTTGCGATCGAAATCAATCGGATTATCCTGACGCAAAATCGTCGAGATTTTGTGAAACTGCATCGTTCAAACTCAGAACATCCTGGAATGCTGATCTGTTCTGATGACCAAGATTTTCTTCGATTAGCCGATCGGACTCATGAAGCACTGTTGGGCGAAGACTCGCTCCAAAATAAAATCATTCGCGTTACGAGACCATCATATACCTAATGTTTAGAGAGTCTGAACCACAGAAGACTCCATGTAAAATCCTCCATCCCCACCCAGTAAAGTATCTATGTCATACAGCGATTTTACCGTAGGAAAAGTCAAACAAACCTTTGGAATTCAAACGATCGAAGGCAAACCCTTTTTTCCCACGATCGTCCCCATTGAACCCACTTCTACACTGTTAGAAGTACTAGAAGAAACCTTACCCTTAGCCGTTGCACTACCCAGCGAAAAAGCAAAATCTGAATTGTTAATTAGCCCCATCTTGGTAGAGGTTCGCAAACATCTAAAACGACAAATCAGTCTCTTTTCAGGTCAAGAATTTACCGTGGATGCATCGGTTGGGCTATCTGGAATTTGCGACTTTTTAATTAGCCGATCGATCGAACAATTAGAAATAGAATCGCCCGTCATCGTTTTAGTCGAAGCCAAAAAAGCCGATATCAATAGCGGAATGGGTCAATGCATGGCCGAAATGGTCGCCGCACAAAAATTCAACCAAAACGCAGGAGAACAACCCAGCCCCATTTACGGCTGTGTCACCAGTGGACTTCTATGGCGTTTCCTCAAGCTGGAAACCAATCAAATGACCGTAGACATGAAGGACTATTCCTTAGAACCTGTAGCAGACCTGATTGGCAAGCTAGTCTGGATGTGTCGCTAATCCCCCTTGCTAACCCGATCGAAACTCACATCTAATGCCGTAAACTGCGGCAAAATCTCCTTACAAAACGCCTCTGCCGCCTTCGATCGATAGCGATTTGGATTAATAATCACCGACAACATCCGTTTAATCTCTACCCCATCGATCGGTGCGCGGTGCAAAATCTGTGCCTGCAACTCCTTTTCGATCGCACTCACCGACAAAAAAGCAACCCCCAGCCCCGACTGCACCGCCGTCTTAATCGCCTCGATCGAATTTAGCTCCATATCCACCTTCAACCGACGCGGCTCGATTCCACAGCGCGCCAACACCTGATCAATCACCTTCCGAATCGTAGACTGCGAATCCAACGCAATAAACTGAAGTCGATACAAATCCTCCTTCTGAATCGTTCCCTGCCGCGCCAACGGATGCCCCGGCGGCAAAATTAATGCAAGTTCATCCTCCGCATAGGGAATCATGTCTAAAGAATCCTGCAACTCCGGAGGTAACTCGCCTCCAATAATCGCCAAATCAATCTGCCCATTTGCCACACTCCAAGCCGTCCGCCGGGTCGAATGCACATGCAACTGCACCGCTACATCCGGATACTTCTGCCGGAACAACCCAATCATCCTTGGCAGCAAATACGTCCCCGTCGTCTGACTCGCCCCCACAATCAAAGACCCACCCTGAAGATTCTGCAAATCCTCGATCGCGCGGCAAGTCTCTTGACACAACGTTAAAATCTTCTCCCCATACGCCAACAGCAAATGCCCCGCCTCCGTCAACTGCGCCCGCCGCCCACCCCGATCGAACAACGGCACATCCAACTGCCGCTCCAAATTCTGCACCTGAAGGCTCACCGCAGGCTGCGACACATACAGGCTATCCGCCGCCCGCTTAAAACTACCCTCAGCGGCGATCGCCTTCAGAATACGAAGCTGGTCCAGCGTAAAAGGAAGATCAGACATAGGACGTGACACATACAACGTGACAACAAAAACGAAACATCAAACTCAAAAGGCCAACTCAACAAAACCCCGGCCTTTGATTCATACGAGAGTCACGAATCCACAGGGTGACAACGCAACAAAACGTAACGACTACAAAGAACCCAGAGAGTCAGAAAATGATCGAGCCATCCCCTGCGAACAACCTTCAAGAAGCCCCCCTTGAGAGCAATCTATCCAACGATCGGTCTCTAAAACCAACCTCCCAATCGCCCGATAACATCGTTCATGATTTCCTGACTGTACCAGGAATCGCAGGCATTGCTTTAATCGACGGCAGCCCGATCCCCCGGCTCTACGCCGCCGAAGCTCAACTCCAAATCCACCAACCCAAAACCTTCCTCGCCAACGTCACCCCTATCCTCCGCAGCCTTACGCCCGAAGTCCAGCAGCTCGAATTCTTCTTCGGCACCTACCGCCTTTACGTCTGCCGCATGAGCTATGGCTTCACCGTTGCCGTCCTCACCCACCGCACCATTCAATGGCGCAACAACGCCCAAGACCTCCGCAACTTCTGCCAAACCGTCCAAGCCCACCTCAAAATCAGCATCCCTCTCCTCGAAACCTGGGCCGCCGCCCGCTACAATAGCCCACCGATCGCCCCTATACAGGCCGAGCATCCTGCGCCCTCAGCCCTTTCTCCTCACCAGCCCCCCAGCCTCCAAGACTATCTCCACGCCTTCAATCACCTCACCACGATCGCAGCCCGCACCCTCGGCACCACCATCGTCACCAGCCAGATCAAACGATCGCGCCCTTCAGAACTCACACTCTCCATCGACCTCAGCCCTAAAGGCCAACTCACCACCCCCACCCACATCTCCCTCACCCCCAGCGAACTCCAGCAGCTTCAACAATGGACCCAAAACTTCCGCGCCCAATGTTCAAAAATAATTCGTGATTTTGATACAACCGCACAGCAAGCGGGGCTAACTAGCGAAGAAGCCGCAATACTCAAAAGCAACTAACCCACCCCCCACCATGGCAAAAACCGTTCGCCTAGAGCCGATCGCTCAAGACACCTCCGTCGAAACCAACGGCAACCTCCTCTCCGTCCTCCTCAACAAAGACCTCGACGTCCTTCGGGAATGCGGTGGCCGGGGAATGTGCGCCACCTGCCACATCTACGTCAAAGACGGCATGAGCAACCTCTCCGCCATGAACCGCCGCGAGCAGCGCACCCTAGAGGTCATCACCTCCTGCCAACAAAACTCTCGCCTCGCCTGCCAAGCCCGCGTCCTTGACGATGGTGTCATCGTCGAACTGCCCCCTGGGATGTACATCAACTCCCTCAAAGACATCGAAGATCTAATCGGACGGCGGGCCGAACAAGACCTGCTGCACCCGATTACCGGAAAAGTTCTCGTTGAAGCTGGAAAACTGATCACCCGATCGACCCTCAGCAGCATCTCCCAAAGCGAAAACCTCAACTTCAACGGCTACTTCAACTCCTCTAGCAGCAATTAGCTCTCCAATCCAGAGCACCTAAACTTTCACGCGAATCCATCGGACTGGTAAGATTTACACGACCGATCGACTCGCGTAAGAGATTTTATCCACCATGACTACGACGCAAACCACCGCACAAAACTCGACGCAAACCGTTGAAGACCTCTTTGATCAGGGCCTAGAACGCTACAAAGCAGGCGAATCCATCGAAACCCTCATTCCAGTATTCAAAGATGTCTGCGATCGGTCCCGTACTGTCAGCGCTGCTTGGACCTGCCTTTCCTGGCTTTACCTTCTAGCCGATAAACCTGCAATGGCCCTCACCACCGCCCAAAAAGCTGTAAAACTCAACCCTCAAGACCCTCAAGCGCGTCTGAACCTTGCCCTTGCCATGCTCGACTCTGGCAAAAAAGGGGTGCGCTCCCACGTCGAAATCACCCAGCAAATTATCATGGTCTCCGAGGAACTCCGCGACGAAGTTCTCTCAAATATCGCCGACGGACTCACTCGCAAACCCGACTGGAAAAGCTTAAATCGCATCAAATCCTGGCTTGAAGAGTAGCACGGCCTAATTCTCCCACAACTCTAGCGCCCTCTCCTGATGTTGGGAGAGGGCTGAGCGGAGTCGAGGACTGAGCGGAGTCGAAGTCCGGATGGGTCTTAGCTAGCCCCTAATCATTCCGCATCGTTTCCCATACCGATCGCCACTGGTCTGCAACCTGTCCCCGCTGCGGCAGAAGATACTCACTATTGTTCAGCCGATCGCTCCCCGGCATCAAAACCGCGTTACCACGTAATTCCTCGGGCATTTTATCGACAGAGACTTGAGACAGCACCGGCGACATCCCCAGCATTAACTGAGAAAGCCCCGCCGCCCGATCGACACCCAAGCCATACTCACACCAAGCTGCGATCGTCTCCATCACCGTTTCAGAGCGCTCCGCCTTCTCAGCCAACGCAGGCTGCACCCATAGATCAGCATTTAACGCCGTCCCACCCCTTGGAAACACCGCCCCCAGCTTGGGATTGCGCCGCATCATCATCAGCGCGTCCGTCGAACTTGCCATCGCTAGCCAAGTCTGATCCAACATCAAAGGCTGAAGGTAGTTTGTCGAAGAATAAAATTTTGCATTGTTGTGCAACTCCGCTAGCTTCGTCTTCAGGTCAGGCACAGAAGCCAAATCTTCCACATTGTAAGACTGACCCAACCGTTTCAACGTCAAACCAATCACTTCACGCGGCTGATCCAACAGCGAAATTCGTCCCTTCAAATCCGATCGCCACAAATCTTCCCAATCCGTCGGAATCGGCAGCTTTCGATCGGCAAAAATATCCTTGCGATAAACCAAGACCGTACTGTTAATCCGATAAGGCATTGCCCAAACCTGCCCCTCTGCCGACAGTTCACCCCGATCGTTCCGTAACATCAACGCCTTCAGCTTTGGATCTAAACTCTGCCATGTCGGAATATTTTCAACCTTGATCGGCTGAAGCAACTTCTGCCGAATCGCCAAGGTCAACCAAAAGTCTCCGATCGTCACCAAATCCGGCACTACCGCCTCAGCAGGCGTTCCCACCAGCGGTACAGGCCAAGGCAGCAACCCCTTCGGGGGCTTCACTTCACCTGTCGTCTGTCGTTTCCACTGCTGAAGCTGCCCAAACAAGTCTCGCAACTGCCGCATTTGCTTAAGCGGCAGCAAAGGCAAGCGAGGCGGCGGGATGGAGGGCGGCAGCAGCAGCAGGAGATTTGGCCATGGGGTCTCGGAGGGGGAGGGGGCTCACTTCGTCCGGGACGGCGCGGCGCGAAGCTGAGCTGTGGTGATAGC
>JANMIS010000511.1:0-1858 GCA_031375925.1 Synechococcales cyanobacterium OTE_70_concoct_197_sub | reverse complement strand
CTAAAGAAGGCTATGACGCTTGCTTTAAAAAGTATCCTTACTTGAACGAAGCTGGCGAAGCGGGTGAAAATTCGGTCAAGAAGGATAAGTGCCTTCGCGATATCAAACACTATTTGCGTTTGATCCAGTACAGCTTGATTGTTGGCGGCACGGGTCCTTTGGATGAGTGGGGAATTGCAGGTGCGCGTGAAGTGTACCGTTCCTTGGGTCTTCCTACGGCTCCTTATGTTGCTGCGATGCAATACACCCGCGATCGTGCCTGCGCGCCTCGTGACATGTCTGCTCAAGCTTTGGTTGAGTTCCGTGCGCTTCTGGACTACGTCATCAATTCCCTTTCCTAGTTCTTCTAGGGTTGGAAGTTCGATCGTAATCACGATGTAACCTAAGACTTTTCACCGATCGCTTTTTCTATCTGGGTTTCTGGATGGAAGGGGCGATCGGTGTTTTTTGTGGGTTCGATCCCCCTAAATCCCCCTTGCCAAGGGGGACTTTGAGAGGTTGATTGTGTACAATGTGTACATTCTTCAGTCGCAGTTTTGCAATGTCTCAAACTGAAACCGTTACGATCCGACTCCCTGCTGAAGTTAAAGGTAAGTTGACTGCCCTGGCTGCTAGTACCAATCGCAGCAGGTCTTGGTTGGCGGCTCAGGCGATCGAGGCTTATGTTGAGGAGCAATCGTGGCAAGTTCAGCAGATCGAAGCAGCGATCGTTCTGGCTGATAGTGATGAGGCTACTTGGATCTCTGCAACTGAAGTTGATGAATGGCTGACTTCCTGGGGCACAGACGAGGAACGATCGGCTCCATGCGGGTAATTTTTCTTTCTTCTGCCGTCGCTGATCTAGCTGAGATCCGAGCTTACGTTGCTGTTAATTATCCCAATTTGGCTGAGCCGATCGGAAAAAAGCTTAGGAACAGTCTTAATGGTTTAGCCCAGTTCCCAAATATGGGTAAGCCTGGGCGAATATTTGGCACTCGTGAGTTGGTCATTCCAAAAGTTGGAAAAAAGACTTATGTGGTGATTTATCGTGTGAATGATGATGCGGTCCAAATCTTGCGGGTGTTGGCAGGAATGCGAGACATTGACACGATTTTGGAAGAAGGGTTTGGAGTTGAGAGTTGACGATCGATCCCCCTAAATCCCCCTTGATAAGGGTGACTTTGAGATTTTTGTGGGTCGGATAGTGTCAAGTAAACAGGGCTGAATTTAGCTGAAACCCTTGTAAATAGAGACTTTATCCTTGCAAGCAAAGTTGTAACTTCGATCGCCTTTCTCCACGGATGTAATTTTTTGGGCTTTACCCTCTAATAGTCAAAGCGCCGATCGTACTTGTTTCCGCAAGGGCGATCGGCTGACCACCAACCTTTCATTAACAAAGGCAAGGACTAATAAATGACTATCACACGAGTTGTTCGTGACGATGTGGAATTTTTCACCATTGATGCAACGGGTGAATCGGGAATGTCAGAGACTGGATTGGCTCGTCTCTGCGGTGTTACGAAGCAAGCTGTGAGTTTGTTTCTACGTGATATGGTGTCAAGGAACTCTAGCTCAGATCAGCTAGAACCCATGCAGAGAAAGGATTTATGGTGTCAAGCAAAAGGCTTAAGTCCAAGCGAGAGAAGTAAAATTTCTAACCTGTATATTGTCAGTGCCAAGGTCTGTGCCAAGGTGATCAAACACTATGCGTTTGACTCCAAGCACAAAACTGAGAAAGCTCTTTTTGCGTACCAGATGTTTGCTGAGAGAGGAGTTACAGCTTGGATTCAGGAGATGACGGATTGGCGTGGGAATGTTGTCCCGAGCAATGGGATTGTTTTGGATTTTAAGACGATCGACCTTCTTCTAAGTAAAAAAT
>JANMIS010000509.1:0-8563 GCA_031375925.1 Synechococcales cyanobacterium OTE_70_concoct_197_sub | reverse complement strand
ATGCATTCTTTGACTATGCGGAAAACAATGTTTCTGATCTACCTGAAATGACCGAGTTTAGAATGAATCAGTTACGGCTGCGATCGTTTTTGAAAAAACTAAAACGCAAACTTTCCTAATCTCCTTGCTTTCTGAGCATGGCTAGTATTCATCATAACTGTCAAATTCCCGCCCCACCAAACCCCAAGCGCGCCACCCACACCAATCCCAAAACACCGATCGCCGCCGCATCCCACTTCGACAACTTCAATTGATGCCATTCGACTTTGTGTTCATTAGGACTCGTAAACCCCCGCACTGTCATCGCACTGGCGATTTGTTCTGCGCGTAATAGCAAGTTGTCTACTAATCGCTGCGCCACCGTTAGCCAGATCTGGGTACTTCCTTTAAAGCCCATTTTTTTCCAATCGATCGCCCTCGTCCGCACCGATCGCACCAAGTTTTGAAACTCTTCCAGCACCAAGGGGATAAATCGCAAAGCCAACGTCAGCGTCAACACGATTTCAGTCACTGGAACTTTAAATCTCCTCAAGGGCGACATCAAAGACTCCAATCCGGTTGTGATTTCTTCCGACGAAGTTGTGAGTAAAAACAACGACGTACTGTACAACAACGTAAACAACAAGGTACTAAACCGAATCGCCAATGACAGCGATCGTTCCGTTACCGTAAAAACGCCCCTTTGGAATAGGACGTAGCGATAGTTCGTCGGTTGCGGGAGGCTGGGCGCTGCTTGGAGACCCATGGGATCTGGTATGGGAGCGGGATTGAAGTTTTGGTACCAAGGGCGATCGTTTGTGGCTGCCGGAAGCACGCCAGACTGTTGAGAAAACTTCAGCTCATCCGCAGGTAAACGGGTCTGATGTTCGGCATTGAGACCGTCTGGAGCAAAGGCAATCAAACTGCAAACGTAAAGAGATAGTGCCAATAGCCAACCCATTTGCTGTCGCCAAACCCGAAAGGGAATCCGAGACACCAAGGTCAAAACAATGAGCGACACCACAATGCCCATCCGCCACTCCAAAGTCGCCAACAGTGGCACCACTAAGAAGCTCATGAGCCAAGCCAGCTTCACCCGCGAATCTAATCGATGTAGCCAGGTAATCGGCGTTTCTAAATACAATCCCAACGGCAACGATCGCATCAAATCCATAACCAAAATCCTAAATAATCCTAATATATTGCCATCATCAACTTTTTACGATACTCATTCACCAATGGATTATCGTTCCCCAATAGATCAAACAGCGCCAACATCGATCGTCTCGCTGCATCATTTCGGTACAACCGATCGGTCTCCACAATAATCAAAAATCCCTGTAAAGAGCTTTCATAGTTCTGATCCAAAGCTGCCTGAGAAGCATCTCGATATTGCTGATCTAAAGGACTCATCACCTCAGAAACGATCGCCCGTTTGAACTCCACCAGCGCCTGCATTCCTCTCGCCCGCGCTGCAAACTCCTTCTCATGCTGCGGAATTCGGCCCAGCAAACTCTCCGTCTTTTCTAATTCATTCGCTTCTAAGTAAAAATTTGCCGCTTCCAGCAACAACCCGCAATCATTGGGATTTGCTTCTAAAAGATTGCTCAACTCGACTTCGGCCAAGGCCACATCGCCCGCTTCGGCTAATGCGTAAAGCCGATCGAGGGTTTTATTCAATCCCGCCTTTACCTGAAGCCTAGCCATCATCTCCCGCAGCTTTGGTTCTGGCAACACTCCCACAAAGCCCGTCTGCACCACGCCATTGATCACCACGCGCACATCCGGCACGCCCGACACGCCATATTGCTGAGCCAAGTCTGGATTTTCATCAATATCGACCTTTGCCAACACCAGGTCATACTCCGGTAGCAATTTCTCCAGCATCGGTTTCAACATCTGACAAGGCCCGCACCAAGTCGCGTAGAAATCGACCAAAACAGGCTGCTGGTGAGACTTTTCCAAGACCTCTACGGCAAAGGTCTGTTGAGTAACGGAAAGGGAGGTGCCCATAAAATTTCAGTCCAAAACAAATAATCTTTATTTTCTCTTGTCTCGCGCTCAATGGAACGGTAAAGTTCTGAGGTCCGATCGGTTCTACCATTATTATCCCATGCCTCCCGAAGCATCTCCCCCGATTAATCAAATTAATCATTCCATTGTCACCGATGCCATTAGTGATGCCATGAATAGCGATGCTATTGATGACGATGCGATCAGTGACGATACCCCTAGCGCAGTCACCGAGAGTCTTCTCACCCCTGCCCCAGAGACCGATCGGAACACAGTAAAGCCTTCAGATAGTGAGGCTAAAAACACTGAGCCTGGCCCTGAAAATGTTGGCTCTGGAAATCTCAGCCCTGAAGGCTCAAACTCACCTGAAAACCCCGGTCCTCAAGATCCCAATCTACAAGTTCGCATCAAAACCGAGAAAGGGAAGGTTTGGATCGTTCTGCCGTCAGAAGTGAAAAAAGAAGGGTCCATCGTCAGCTATGCCTGGAGCGAACTGATTCAACAAATTCAACAGCGTTTGAGTGGCGATTCACGCACTTGGGCTGCAAACACCCCCGTCCGCATCATGGCAGGCAGTCGGCTCCTTGATACCACCCAAGTACAAGAACTCGTCACCGTCCTTCAACAGGCCAACCTGCGTCTCAAGCGCCTCTACACCAGTCGTCGCCAAACGGCGGTTGCTGTGGCGACCAGTGGATTTTCCGTCGAGCAACATGTGCCTCAGCAAGTCCTGAAAAGCAAGACTGATGCGTCTGGCAAACCGATCGCTGACCCACTCTATGTCCAGATGACCCTTCGATCGGGGGCGGAGATTCGGCATGATGGTTCAGTGATTGTTTTGGGCGATATGAATCCCGGTAGTGCGGTGATTGCAGAAGGCGATATTCTGGTATGGGGAAAACTGCGGGGCATCGTTCATGCAGGTTCTGCGGGCGACGCTGGGGCGATCGTCATGGCAACCCAAATGCAACCCGCTCAAATTCGAATTGCAGATTTTGTGGCGAGGGGTCCCTCTGGTGCGCCCCAGCAGCTTTCTCCTGAGGTAGCTTACGTCACTCCCCAAGGCAAAATCAGCATCGCTGCCGCCCAAGACTTTGTTCGTTCTTAGACTAAATTCTCCAAACCATTGATTTACCCCACGCCCAACATGCCGCCACAAAACCCTGGAAATCGACCTGGCTGGACGCTAGATGAACGGGATGAAGCTTTTATTACTTCACTCATGCCCCTGTGGGATTGGCTGTATTGTCACTATTTTCGAGTGCAGACCTCTGGATGGGAAAACGTGCCGGAGGGGCAGGCGCTACTCGTGGGATCGCACAATGGCGGCATTGCAGCACCGGATATGCACATGATGATGTATGACTGGTTTCGACGGTTTGGGACCGATCGGCCTGTTTATGGACTCATGCATACCGCACTGAGCCAGAGCTTTCTCCCTGGAATAAAGCTGGCGGTCAAGGTGGGAGCGATTATGGCCCATCCCACGATGGCTCATAAGGCGCTGGAGTCTGGCGCAAGTGTCCTTGTCTATCCTGGTGGCATTAAGGATGTATTCAGAACCCATGATCAGCGCGATCGGATTTGTTTTAATGACAATATGGCGTTTATCAAGCTGGCTCTGCGCTATGAAGTGCCGATCGTGCCAGCGATTTCTTGGGGTGCCCACGACACGCTGATTGTGCTTAAAGATTTCTATCCTCTTCTGAAACAACTCCATCAGCTTGGATTACCTTGGCTGGGAAATGTAGATCCCGAGGTCTTTCCCCTTTATCTGGGTTGGCCGTGGGGCCTTGGCCTCGGACCCATTCCCAATATTCCGTTCCCTGTTCAAGTTCACACCCGTGTGCTGCCCCCAATTCATTTTCCACGGTATGGCATTGAAGCAAAGCGCGATCGGGCTTACGTCCAAGAGTGTTACCAAACCGTTTACGCCAAAATGCAATCCGGTCTCGACCAGCTTAAAGACGAAGTGGTCGATCGTCCCCATTTTTGACTGGTTTCCAATCCTAATCCTTCGGACTCAAAACCAATCCTACAAGCGCACCCAAAGCCAACCCTGCTAAATGTCCCGTCATACTGACATTGGGATTGAGGGCATCAAAGGCGGTCTGCAATGCGACGATTAAAGCCACCGACCTAAGCCAATGTTTGGCAACCCGATCGCCCTGACGCCAGCCTTTCCAATAGATTGCGCCCATGACCCCGACCATTCCCATAATGGCTCCCGACGCCCCGATCGCGCTCATTGTCCCAGACCCTGCCCACTTTGCTAACAATGCTAAAAGCCCCATTGATCCAATGCCTGATGCAAAGTAAGCAATTGCAAACTTTAATGTGCCCAGCCTCGACTCTACAAATGCTCCGACGATCGCTAAACCCAACATGTTAAATAGTAAATGGACAATGCTGCTGGGATCATGTAGAAACATGGCCGTCAAGGGCTGCCACCAAGCCCCTTCAAAGAATTGATCCGGCACCAATGCACCCCAATCATAAACCCTGACAATCCCCAGGGTTAACCTTGCGGAAGAAGCGTTTAAAAGACCGCTCCCAAGTAAAAAAGTCGAGCTATAAATCAGGGCGAAGGGCAAGACAAAAACCACACAATTGATCGCAATCAAAAGGTAGGTTAACGGAACTTGGCGCAGTTGTGTCGGGTTGCGGGGATTGTACTTTAGGTCTTCTTGCTGCGTTTGTTGGAGAGTGGTAAGAATGCTGCGGGCTTCTAAGTTGAGGATTTCGTAGCCCCGCAGTGGAGCCTGTTTCGATCGCCATTCTAAAGAACTTTGCAACGCACAACTAGAATATTTCCGCAATTCTTGAAATGCGGGGACTGCAATCTCGCCGTTTCCAGCACACCACTGGGCCGTGGCCAGCCAAAAGCGCTTGCTGACAGGAGACTGGTCTTTCAAACTGGTTCTAAGAAGGATCTGGACGTTTTCAACTTGACCTGTGAAAGCAAAGGCATACAGTTTGCTCAGCGAGATTAGGGCGATATTGCCAGACTGGCTAGATTGTAGATGACAGTCTTTTACAGCCATGAGCAGTTCATTGAGCTGTCTGGTTTCTCCTAGCGATCGGAGATACATTGCTGCACTGCTATTTTCTTGCAATCGTTGGGCTGTTGTGAGTTCGGTTTCAGCAAAATTTAGATATTGATACCATTTTGATTGTAAAGAATAGATGGTAGCGATTGCTAATCGACCGTCGTAAGTATCCCGCTGCTGCATCGGCTCTAATATCGCCAGCGCTGATTTTAAATCGCCAGATTGAGCAAAGCCCTGAGCCTTCAACATCTTTGGATAGGTCCACCAGCCATCGCCGGGATGCAGAATTCGAACTAATTCAGCAATGCGTCGTGCTTGATAAAACTTCTCCTGTGCAACTAATTTGACAATTTGCCTCATGCACAAAATCGGAAAGCCAATGCCCACCGCCCACAGCCCCGCCGCTAACCAAGGGGTCCACCGCACTTTCAGGCTCCAACCGATCGCCATCACGATTAGAATGCTCAATGCCACTAAGGACCATCCTAAATTTTTGCGCGATCGTAGGAGGATGGCAATACAGGAAATGGCAACAATCTGAAGGATGACGATTTCAATACTCATACAACGTTAGTCCGGGTTAGTCTGGGGCCATTATGCATTCAGGGTGCGTTCGATCGCTCGCCCAATGGCAATGCGCTGGTCTTCATCGTACCCCCAGCGATCGAGAAAGTCTTGATAATCGGTGGATTGATTTTGCAATGTGTCCTGTAGAGATTTTAAGAGCTGCGTGATTTCGGGGCAGTTTAGTTGTTGAACGAGGTGAATCGATCGTTGCTGCGTTAGCTGTGAACTCGCAGCGAGTTCGGGATTGCCATTGCGCTGGTGGGTGATCATCATGGCGGTGGGCATGGCAATGTTTTTGACCATGAGGTCGGCGATTGCGTCGGGGTTCGATCGTAAGCCCTTTAGGATTGCTGCTGTTGGCTCATCCGCCAGTCTCGATTCCCCGGTTAAAAAAGTAACGAAAAACCCCCTTGCGCCATTCATGGTTTGAATCAAGCCTTCGATCGCAGATTCTAATAGTTCTTCCGATGGATTGGAATTCAAGAGTTCTTGGGTCAGGGCGATCGCTTGTTCAAAGTTGAGATTAGGGGGAATTGTAAATTGTAAATTCATCGATCGAAATGTCAATAGAACCCTTTTATTGTAACTTTTTTATTGTAACTTTGATTGTAATCGTCAGAGCACATAACGATAGTGCCATTATGTGAAGGATGGAGACTTGATCTAAGCTTATCCGTCATGAACTTCGACCATGACGACCCGATCGCCAGCCCGAAAGATCGTTAACTCTCAGCAGATGGCGCTTATTTTCACCGTTGTGGATTCTCGCTTAATCAAGATTCTTCCAAGCTGCTCAGGCGTAATCGATCGTGTAACCTCAGCGTTTTTCCAGCATAATCTTAAACATTACTCAAGCTATTGTATTTGATTAATCTTAGTGACTAAAATCATAATCACGACACCCACATCAATCATCATCCCGATTACGATTGTAACTAAGATGATAAGCGTTGCTGTAAAGGATTTGTTCGCCGTTGTAGAGTCGTTTGACGTTCAGGAGGTTTTGCCATTGGGGCGATTCCCGTTCCGGGAGGCTTCGCCAACGATTGCATCGCCCATATGCGGCTCAAGATACGCCACGATCAAGTCCTCAATTTCCTGGGTCATGGACTGTTGGTAAGAGATATCGGGATTACGCAGGACTGATAAAATCAGTGAATTACTCGTCGTGACACAAACCTCGGCAAGCCGTTGTAACTTTGCGTCTGGCAACTGAGGCTGACGCTGATGCAAAATGCTGGCCATGAAGTTGATTGCTTCTTGGGTCATGCTTTCATCGATCGACTGAAAAATCTGCCGCGCTATAAAAAACTGAATGAACACCACTCGCGACACAGGCTGCTCAAACAACTCCGAAACCCCTGCCACCAACAAATGAATCATCTGCCGCAGGGGTAACTGCACGATCGTCGCGACATCCGTTTGTGCCCACATGGCCCGCACCCGCTCCCAATGTCGCAGTTCCATGGCATTAAAAATCGCTGCTTTATCCGGGAAAAATTGATAGAGCGATCCGATCGCTGTGCCTGCTTCGATCGCAATTAGATGAGTCGTTGCGGCATCATAACCGACCCGATCGAACACCGCCGCCGCTGCATCGAGAATGGATTCAACTCGTTCTTTACTGCGTTGCTGTTTGGGTTGACGGCGGAGATTTGAGGGCTGGTGACTTGAGGGCTGAAATCGCCCAGGATTACGAATTTCTCGGCATTTCCAGCGATATGAGTATCAAAACAGATCTACTCAATCTGCTGCTGATCATGCATGATTACAATCATCAAAATGGCACGCACCGATCGTTATTCCGCATTGAATCGGTTGAATTTAATCAATTCATTGACAATGGCCTGCAATCCCATGCCTATTACGATATGCCTCGTAGTCAGCCAAGCTTTGCAGAAATTCGTCAAAATCTCGCCGTATTATTCATGCCAAAAATTATCAAGGCACATCTGGAAAATCACTTTCCCATGTTAGTGATTTTTCGCGGGGAAACCCCGATCGGGAGCATTCGTCAAATTCACGTTATGATTCCTGAATCGACTACTCAGAGCCGTACCTACGTTCTCCTCTATGGAAAATCGAGTCACCCATTCTTCAAGTTGCTGAGACAAAATGTGCTTGATTTAACGACGACTGTATTGGAACAAGACGGCGCTATTTTAGAAAAGCTTTACTCCGATCGTCCCCAAAAAATCAAACTGAATAATGAAGTTGGACTCGACTGGGTTCGGCGCAATTTTGCGAGCTTCCCAGCAGTGCCTCAATCGAAGTTGTCACGATAATCCCTTTTTCTCAGCTAATGCAAAGGCTCTCTTTGATCTGTTGGTAAAGAAAGGCGTTAGCGGGGGTCGATTTTGGCGAGGCGGGTGTTTTGGAAGAAGTGGAGGACGATTTGTTGGTAGTTGATGCCTTGTTCGGCCATGCCTTTGGCTCCGTACTGACTCATGCCGAGTCCGTGGCCGAATCCGCGTCCTTGGATGAGGAAGGTGTTGGGCGTTTGGGAGTTTGCTTTGGTTTTGCTGGGTTGGGGGATGATGGTGATTTTGGCGCTGCGGAGGTTTAGAATATCTCGAAGATTTTCGGTGGTGACAGCTTTGCTGCTGCTGCCGCTAATGAATTTGAGTTGGCGATAGCTGCCGCCTGCGGTGGGGCTACCTACAGGGATGACGCTGGTGATGGGTCCTAGTCCGACTAAGTTACCGAGTTCGTTGCGGCTGATGGTTTTGGTCCAGCTATAGACGGGGGCGGCTTGGTCGTAGTCGGGGACGGCGCGGAGGTAAGGTACTTTTGTGCTCCAGACATCTTCGACGTTTTCGGTGTGGCCGCCGCTGCTGGAGTGGAAGAGGGCTTCGATGATGGCGCCGTTGTGGGTGAGGACTTGGCCTGCGGTACTGTTGACGGCGGTTTGGGTTCCGGTGGATTCGTCTTGGACGCCGCGATAGACTTGGCAG
>JANMIS010000717.1:0-3873 GCA_031375925.1 Synechococcales cyanobacterium OTE_70_concoct_197_sub | reverse complement strand
GAATAGTTTCAAGTGGAACGTGGGTATTTTGATAAATTGTGGGCTTTTGATTGCCGAGATTTGCAAAACTTGGGTCAGCAATAAGGCAAAGAATAGCGAGTGCAAACAGGGTTGTAAATTTGGCGATCGACGGAATGGTTTTAGATTTGATCGTTTGAAAAATCATAGTGTATTTATTCTGTTTAATATTTGCTAATGCTGACCAATTATCCCAGCAGTAATCCGTTCGCTAGCCATGCGTGCGCCTGAGAGATTGCGCGCCGTCGGTCCCACTTGCAATCCCGCAAAACCACCCATTAAGTATAAAGGACATCCTTTCCAACGCAATTGTTCATCGAGAACCGGAAAACCTTGAACCACCTCGATCGGATACTGTTCCAACACTGGAGTAAACAATGGATGCTGCTGAATATTTAACTGAGATCCCGTCGCGACCCAAATCCGATCGCACTGAATCACCTCGCCAGATTCGCATTGTACAGACCATTCATGATTGTCCCAAACCAGCGATCGGACCTGACAATGTTCATGAAACTCAATTTGATTTTCAGCTTTTAATTTACGCAACTTTGTGAATACAGCAGGCGTTAATGATCCGCCATTTCGCGCTTCCTTCACCTGCTTTGCTCGAACGTCCCACGACTTCTCCGCCCAAAAATCCTTCAAATACTTCGGTCCTAGCCAGCCCGGTTCCGCATCAAACTGCTTTTCATAATAAGTTCGTCGCGCCATCATTTTCACCGTGGCTCCGCGCTTTACCGCCCCGATCGCTAAGTGTCCACTCGTCAACCCACTTCCCACAATCAAAACCCGCTCGCCTGTCGTCACCCCTTCCTGAGCAAGCCGTATTTGAGACGTATGTTTCAACCGATCGATCGGATAATCGCCCTTAGCACTGGCGACCCAATCAGGAATATTCGGCGAGGCCCCGCCGCCAGCATACACAACCCGCCGCGCCGTGACCCGAGTTCCATCGTCAAACCCCAACTCAAATCCTGTCACTTTTCCTAGGCTCGCAGGCGAAATATCTGTCACATTACCTTGCACAACATGATTTTCAAGTTCCCAGCGCCGAATCACCTCAGTACAAAAATCCTGAAATAACGTCGTTCCCGGAAGGTCATAAGGTGCATGAAACTCTTCAAAACGTCCCTCCGCAAACCCTCGCAGCGCAAAGGGATGGGGATCCGGATGATGCACCGCAGGCGATCGTAAATGGGGAATCTCATAGGCCGCAAACTGCCGCTGCCACTGACTGACCCAAGCCCCACTCGGATCAAAAACTCGGATCCGATCGCGCAGATGTTTCCGCTTTTCGAGGATGTGGGTGATCACGGTCAACGCATGGGGACCGCTGCCAATAATGGCAATATCGATCGAGTCAGAAGTTAAACCTGAAGACATGGGACACTGTAGAATGATTATGATTCTCATTCTATCGCTAAACTTGCTGAGGTTGAATGCCATGTCAGATACCATTGATGCCGATTTGACGACCGATTCGACGACCGATTCGACGACCGATTCGACGACCCATTTGACGACCGATTTGACGACCGACTTGATGGCCGATTTACCGCCCGATCGCTTGACATTAACCAAGCGTCCGCGCCGACTCCGCAAAACGGAAACGCTGCGGCGAATGGTCCGCGAAAATCAATTAACTGTCTCAGACTTAATCTATCCGCTTTTTGTGATGGAAGGCGAAGGTCAGTCGGTAGAGATTCCGTCGATGCCAGGGCAATTTCGCTATACGTTAGACACGTTGCTGAAAGAAATTAAAGAAGTTTGGGATTTAGGAATTGGGTCGATCGCAATTTTTCCCAAGGTCGATGATGCCCTAAAGGATAATGCAGGTGCCGAAAGTTATAATCCCGAAGGTTTAGTTCCCCGCGTTGTTAAAGCTGTTAAGAAAGTGTTCCCTGATATCATCATCGTTACAGATGTAGCATTGGATCCTTACAGCACTGAAGGGCATGATGGAATTGTTAGCGAAGACGGCAAGATTTTGAATGATGAAACCGTTGCAGTACTTGTCAAGCAAGCGATTTCCCATGCAGTTGCCGGGGCCGACATTGTTGCACCATCGGATATGATGGATGGCAGAGTTGGTGCAATCCGAAAGGGCTTAGACCAAGCTGGATTTTTAGATGTTGCAATCATGGCATATTCTGCAAAATATGCGTCGTCTTACTATGGTCCTTTCCGCGATGCGTTGGGTTCTGCGCCTAAGTTTGGCGATAAGAAAACCTATCAAATGGACTTTGCCAATGGGCGTGAAGCAATTCGAGAAGTTGATTTAGATATTCTAGAAGGCGCTGATATTGTGATGGTGAAACCTGCATTAGCTTATCTCGATATTATTCGCAGCTTAAAACAAACCATTCATCACCCGATCGCAGCCTACAATGTATCCGGTGAATATGCCATGGTCAAAGCCGCCGCACAAAAGGGATGGATTGATGAAAATGCGATCGTCCTAGAAACGCTAACCAGCATGAAACGAGCAGGCGCGGATTTGATATTAACGTACTTTGCAAAACAAGCAGCGCAACTATTGCGGGGAAATATTTAAATGGTTTGGGCGATCGTTAGTGGAATTGAAGGAAATCTGTCAGCCTATGAAGCGGTGCTAGATGATATAAAACATCAAAATGTCGAGGAGTTTTTTATCCTAGGAGACGTAGTTGGCCCGACGGCAGAGAGTGAAGCGGTGGTCGATCGCATCCGTAATCCCAAACCCCAAGAACGGATTTCGGCGGTTTGTCAGGGCTGGTGGGAAGAGCAATGTTTGATTTTGCATAGCTTGGGACAAACGGGACATCCGCAGCAGTTGATCGATCGCTACGGCAACCAAATGGTCAAGACCCTGTGGGACTCGGTTTCACGGGAGACGGTGGCTTGGATTCAGGGGTTGGATTTTGGGATTGTGGAATTGGATTGTTTATTGATTCATGGCAGTTCTATGGGAACCGATGATGAATTAACGCCAAAGACACCGCCCATTGATTTGCTCGATCGGCTATCGCGCGCTGATGTAAATCATTTGTTTTGTGGGCGATCGGGTTTAGCCTTTGATCTCGATATTACCGCTGGCTCCGTCATTACAAGCGTCCAAACTTTGGATCAAACCTCCACACCAGAAGTTGTGACCTTGAATCCGAAAAAAGTGGTAGGCGTGGGCAATGTGGGACGATTTCCGGGCACTGCTTCCTATGCGCTGTATTCACCAAATAATGGCGCGGTGAAATTTAGAACCGTTAGTTATGGAAAGAGCGGGAAAGGGTTTGGTGCAAAGTCATCCACTGCTTCCCATTAGATGCAGCAGCGCCATTTTGCCAAAAGCTCGACCCTGCGATTCGTGGGGCCGGGATGATTCCGCATTCTAGATATAATTTATCTTCCTAAACCTTATCTTTATCGTTAGGCACAGCCACCTTCGGCGCATCCAAGTCATCTAACGTAGCCAACAAAATACGCCTCGCGTCTAGGCTCCAGCCCCACTTCTGCAAGGCGATCGCCGCCGTCCCACCGATCATTGTCGCCATAAAATCGATCGACTGCCCCGTTGAAATGCCCAACAGCAACCCCAAGCCCGCAATCCCCCAAAACGGCAGTGCCACCGTCTGTCGTTGAGTCATCACCGCCTTTGTAAAAGCATTCTTCGGCATGTCCAGCTCAAGCTGTGCCCGCACTTCTTGACGCTGCTTCAACGAAGTCGAAATCCCAATTTTGCGCCGCAGCTTTTCGACCTTGCGGGCATCCGAGCTGTACTGCGTTAGTTCATCCTGTGCCATCAGAACCATGCGCTCATACTCACTCATGCTGGATACCTCAATGATTTACATTTCTTAAATTACTGTTCTACGCCAT
>JANMIS010000661.1:0-1994 GCA_031375925.1 Synechococcales cyanobacterium OTE_70_concoct_197_sub | reverse complement strand
AATGGAGGTTGTAGAAACGAGCGATCGAGGTGACATCATCCAGAAGCGAGTTCGCGTCCAGGTCGCGGCTGACCAGGTAAGCGACGGCTATGTGCTCATTCCCAAAGGTACGGGTCCGTTTCCGGCTGTATTCGTCCCCTACTATGACGCAGAAACAAGTGTCGGACTAAGCAAGAATCTGCTGAGGGACTTTGCATGGCAGTTGGCGTTGCGAGGATTTGTGGGGCTAGCGATCGGGTCACCCGGTGGTGACGCTCGCAAGCCATTATTGAGTGATCAAGCCAAATGCCAACCGTTGTCGTACCTAGGTTATATTGCCGCCAATGCGTGGCAAACGCTCGCCAACATGGCTGAGGTGGATCCAAAGCGGATCGGAATCGTGGGGCATTCGTATGGTGGCAAGTGGGCCATGTTTGGTTCCTGTTTTTACGAAAAGTATGCTTGCGCCGTTTGGTCCGACCCGGGCATTGTATTTGACGAAAAACGGGAGAGCATCAACTATCAAGAGCCATGGTATCTTGGACTCGATCCAGCACGGACCCGCAAGCCAGGGTTGATACGAGATGACAGCCCCCGAACGGGCGCTTATAAAGCACTCGTTGCAGCCGGGCATGATTTACACGAGCTTCATTGTCTTATGGCCCCGCGACCGTTTTTGGTTTCCGGTGGAGAGGAGGACCCGACATCGCGTTGGTCCGTTTTGAGCCATTCGATAGAGGTAAATCGATTGCTCGGCCTGGACGATCGGGTTGCCATGACAAACCGCGAAAAGCATCCGCCGACAGAAGAGTCGAACGAACAGATTTACCAGTTTTTTGAATACTGGCTCAAACGTCAGCCATTGTGATTTGCACTAGGCAGCGTAGGGTATTCTCCTGTGTCGAACGGGTGGCAGTTTCACCGCACTACTTAAGAAATGAACGGACATGATTTTATTAACGGCCGGCTCGCTCAGCGTGCGCTATTTCAAATTGCGAGACCGACTTACGCACTCTATCGGAGTCGTTGTGGGTGACACCTTTATACCCGTTTTGGAGGCGATCGAGGGTTCAGCGGACGACCCGTGGCCACCGAGTCCACCGATGCAACAGATGGTCGAGGAGTCGTTTACGCCAGATGCGAGTCCTGTGTTACTCGGTGTTGGTCTATCGGGAAACGGGCATTGGTCTTCCGCCATTGAATCGAAGGAGTGCCTATGCTTGAAATTTGATATCGCTTGCAAAAACTCGAAACCTTCGACTGAATTCGGATCAACGTATCGCGTTTTAGGAAAGATCCAATCCACGATGGAATCGAATTCTGTTGGGATTGTTCTCGCCACCACGACGCTCATGGCCAATAATGTAGTCACACGGATCGATTTTTTGGTAACCATTGGACGTATGGATTTTTCTGACGGCGAGGGATACATCAAAGTGTCGCCGATGTCGAATTCCAATTCGATGCAAACGCATCGATGGTGTTATGAAGTGAGGCTTGTCGGCCCAAACTCTCAATAAGAGCGGTAAACAGAATGAACAACGACATTGAAATGGAACGGAAGAAGGAGACGCGTACGCGTCCGATCCCTTCCGGACGCTTGTTCAAAAATCAAGTTTTCATGCTCCGCGGTCTTCGAGTCAGGTTGACGAAACTGCGCGTAGCCCGTTCGGCGGACAAGGAGTTGTTGGAGGTCGAACGCAACCGATCGCAGATCGAATTTGAGGAATCGAGAAACGCTCTCAAATTGCAACATGCGGCTAGTTGGCGAACTGCGATTACGGATTGGGATGTGCTGCTCGAAAAACAGTTTGCAGCTGCCGAACGCGAAACTCTCATGACTCTCAATCAGCAACGTCAGCAAACCAAAAAACTGAAAAACGACTTTATTCAGGCCAAGGCGGCGCAGAAAAGTGCATACGAGAACGCCACCGCTGACCTTGAAAAAAAGAAGGACGAAGCGTGTTTAACGAAAAGGAATGCACGCGATAGCATCAAAGCAAAACTGGAACGAG
>JANMIS010000659.1:0-1345 GCA_031375925.1 Synechococcales cyanobacterium OTE_70_concoct_197_sub | reverse complement strand
TCAAGTAACGGATCATCTACAGCCGCTGCCACTTTCATCAATCGCTGCCCATAATCCAGTGCATCAATATAAGCATTGGTATTCCGGCGTTGCTGAATTAAGGTGTGTCTCGTTTTGGGATAGGAATATCTCTAAATTTCAGGTAGTGAAGTAACATACGCCTTCGGCGGGGCATGGCCCTACGAATTGAGTGTGCCAGCATTTCTATGGGCAAAGATTGATTTATGCTTTACTCGTCTGATGGTAAAACGCCTTGCTAGGTCTTAAGTTTTGAAAAGATGTCAAATGGATTCTATAGGCACGCTACGCGAACGGCGGAACAGAAGAGTTCGGGGATAAGCAGCCATTTGGTACTGTATCAAGAACTTACAACCAAGTCGAGGCCGATCGCAGCAGTTCTGGAATCTCATCATCGGGTTCAAACTCAAGCTGCGTCTCTCGCAATCCCAAGTACCCCGACTCCATAAACGAATTCAACATCCGCGCTAAAGCAAACCAAACCTCACATTCAAATTCCCAATCTTTATCGCGATAAGCACGGCCCGAAATCGAATTCAAAGCCCAAAAAAAACTATTCCGAACGATCGAACCACCCTTTTTATAGGGCGGCACATCATCTTTGTGAATATACAAAATGTCGTTGCTGACTCTTGCGCGCATAGAAAATCATGGTTGCCCCAGAATTGGGGGTTAGGGGGCTTAACGTCTTTGAAAGCTATCGCCGCCACTCCGATCGGACCAGCCATTACTACGATCGACCCAAGTGCGCGCGGGACGTTCACCAGCGGGAGAAGAACGATCGGCAGACTTAACCGGACGAGTGCCCGCTGCCATTACAGGCGTCGTCGCTTCTTTTGGCTTTGCCTTGCTAGCCCGCAATTCACGACCCATAAACTCGGCTTCGTTTAGCTCTTCGATCGCCTTATCTTCCTGCTCATCCGTCTCCATCTCAATGAAAGCAAAACCGCGCGCTTGACCCGTCTCCCGATCCATCGGAAGCTGCACCCGCTTCACAACTCCGTACTGGGAAAAAACCAGCGTCAATTCATCACTCGTAACGGTATAGGACAGATTACCAATGTAAACAGACATAACGAATAACTCTAAGGGCTACAAAATTGAGATAGGTCCACATCCGGACGTACCATAAAGGGATTGTACCTCATCAGAAAATCTGGATCGAACTATGACAGCGACGGCTCCCTTCGGCACCTGGCGATCGCCCATCACCTCAGAACTCATCGTAGCAGGCAGCATCGGCCTAGGAAGCTTACGCCTCAAGTCTAATAAGCTTCTCTGGACAGAATCTCGCCCCACCGAAGCAGGTCGCAACGTCCTCTGCCAA